>DATIJX010000217.1:0-72531 GCA_035478175.1 Ignavibacteriaceae bacterium | reverse complement strand
CAGATTTACATTTATCGCCTTTCCTGTTTCATCCATCAATCTCATATCCATTCCTTCTACTCTTACAGTTAATGGATATGTTACTCCACTCATATCTATCGTCTTCACTGAACTATTTATATCTTCGGCTATCCTTCCGCTGTTGAACCTGATATCGAACATTCCTGTTGGTGGTGTTGGTGGTAATTCATACTGACTTAAGTCTACCTGTCCTTTTACCGCATACAACGTATAATTTATTCCTGTTGCATCTGTCAGTATTATTCTTCCCCAATCTTCTGGGAAGTATTCTACAACTTCACCTTTTGCCTGACTCTCGGGTATGATTATCTGAGCTGCTGCGTTCAGCTTTATCCAGTAACCTAAACCAGGAGTTAATGTGGTTGCTACCTGGTAACCACCTGAGTATGCATAGATTGGTCCACTCTGTTGTCCAGCGGGATTTGTTGTTACATTTGCTGTAGGTACACTCAGCTCATATCCGCCAAACATATTCCAGCCAGAAGCTCCTGCGATTGGATCGTGGGCAACTATCTGTATTCCACCTGCCGGCCATTCTTCACCTGTGTTATAGGTTAAAGCTCCTGCGTGCTTCATCCAGTATCCGATTCCAGGTGCTGCGTCAGTAACTGCTTGATATCCACCAGCGTATCTGAATACGTTTGCTCCCGGATCTCTGAATGCCCACCAGGTATTTACATTCTGATCTGGTGTGTTTAAGCCAGGTATTGATACCATATTCCAACCATCAGCTACATTAACTGTGAGCTGGAAAGTGTTTGTAGCCGTGTGCCTCTGAATCTCAACCAGATCAAGTCCAGCGTAGTTAGCATTAGTATTTGTGTCATAAATCAAATATCTGAATGCAATGTATCTGTTTACTGCATTTGGTAATGCATACGCAAATCTGTTCCACTGATTATTTATTGGAACCATAATATAGCCTAGAAGCAATGTGAAGTCCGCTGTATTAGTACCGGTAGTCGATACACGGATTTGGATTGAATCTGGCCAAATTGATCCTGCCGGAGTTCTTAGGTAAAATACTAATGAATCAGTATCAGTAGATGATCCGCCAGTGTTTGGAGTAATTAACCACTGATCAACTACACCTGAAGCATTTGCACCCTGATAATTAGTAGCTGCATATCCATTGCCTGTAAGGGCTGGAAATACGGTAGGATTACCCTGGAACCAGCTTATGAGACCACCACCATCCGCATTAATATCAAGCCAACCTGCTGGTGGGAAAGTTGCATCTTCAAATCCTTCGAGGAATACTGAATTTGCTGGAGGTGCATAGAATGTGATTGTTGCAGATGAATCATTAATTGGATTTTCATCTCCAGCAAGAATAGTCCAAGCTTTTGAAGTATGAATTCCTGCAACCGGAACTGCCCATGTAAGTGTAAGAGTATCAGTATCACCAGGTGTAAGCGGTTCAGTGTTATTAACACTTGCCTGGTTGGTATTATCTATTTTCCAGCCAACCTGGTAGCTGTTTTGAGTTGCAGCACCAAAGTTCTGAACGATAACTTTGAAATCTATAGGTGAATCGATCGGACTATTCTGTACCTCTTGAACAAGAGAGATCGAAATGTTATTTGTACGAACATTCGGATCCTTCATCGCATAATCACGGCTTACTCCTGTTACAAATGAATGTTCAGTTGTAGGCTGTGAGTAAGAAGCAAGTCCGATATCATTTTGAGTAACATATTTAACTGGTCCGAGTACATCATCAACATAAACTGTGAGTTGATCAAGACCACGATTAACCCATGCTATGTACACATTTTGACCATTAAAAGCAGACAAAGAATATGATTTTCTTTGCCAAGTTGTAAGATTCGTCGTGATAGAATCAATTGTTGTCCAACTTGCGGTAGGACTTGGCGTGCTTCCAACTTTTAGTACTACAGTCTCTGGAAATGATGTTGAGCCAGCTCTCATAAAGAAAATAATACTATCACCAGATGCAACTACAACCCTAGGCGATATTAACCAATCATTATTCCTTATTGTACCTGATTCCCAACTTGAACTCGCAGAAGCTGGTGGTGAATTGAATGAACCAGTATTCCTAAGCCAATTCTTAGTTCCACCATCATTGTTAAATGCTAGCCATCCAGCAGGCGGGAATGTTGTACCTGTGAAATCTTCAAACAAAGTACCCAGAGGTAATGCACTGCCGGTTAATGGAATTATTGCTGGTGAACCAACTGCATTGTGTGTCAATTGAAGATTTGCGCTCTTCACTCCTGCTGATGTAGGAGCGAATGTCACTGCAACTGTATCAGATGCGCCTGCACCAATACTTATTGGGTAGGATTCTGCACTAATTACAAATTGGTCAGAATTAGCTCCGGTTAAACTTCCAGCAGAAATCGTAAGCGTTCCTACTCCTATATTTGTAATAATAAAGTTTTGTGGAGCTGAAGTAGTACCTGCTACCAGTGATCCGAAATCTTTAGATGCAGGTGCGATTGAGAATGTTGGTTCCGTAGGTGTTAGATAGACACTAATATCATCAAGTGAAATATACCATGGAGAAGAGTTCATGAAACCTTTTATTCCAATATAGTAGACTCCAGTTGTAGCTGGTGTAAATGAACCAAACAACCTCTGATAATTTCCATTTATTATTCCCGTTTGGGGAACAATTGGATTTGTCATTGAAGCGCCCGTTGGAGAACTACCATAGCTGACTGTCATATGAGAATTAGCTGCTGTAGCGCCATCCTGACGAGTATACATTTCAAAAGTATAGCTTACACCACCAGTTAACTCAAATGGTTTAAATAACCATCTTTCATTGCCATATCGTAAATAAGCATTCCAGCTTCCCGTACGTGGAGTTCTGTTAAACGTTGTTTCGATATTATTAGCAGTCCATACATTTGTACCAGTTACTGCTTCTTGCAACCAGCCAAATACTGGTGTAGCATTAACGTTATTAACTTCAAAGCCTTCAAAGAATGGATAGGTAGTTACAGCTGCTAATAGTGTGGTAGCACTTGCAGTAACTCCGAATGAATAATCAGTTCCATTGTAAGAGAATGCTTTGTAGTAATACGTGGTAAGCTGATTTAAACCAGTATGATTAACCGGTGAAGTTGTTCCGATAGAGAGAACAGTACCACCTGCTAAAGGATCGCCAACAACAGGAGGAACTGTTGGTGGGGTAAATGTACCAGTTAGGTTCCAAACAATCACAACATTATTGCCACTAGGTGTAAAAGCAACGTCTATCTGAGAACCGCTTATTGCTGTAGCGGTTACGCCTGTTGGATCTGCAACTGATAGATCTAAGGTTCCTATAGCAAAATAGCTAAGGCTGGTTAACACATTCGATGTGATTGTGCCACCGGAAGGAACTGCACTGCTTACAAGATTATAAGCACCGTTAACAGTTTCAGATTTTCCCATACCATTGCTATTGGTTAGACCATCTTCAGTTAATTGTATTTTTGTTGATGTGAAATTAGCACCACCAGAAATAATGCTCGCATTCCAGTAACGGTTTGTATTTAAGGCTGTTAATCCTGTACCAGGTGTTCCACCTGAATTTGCATCGAATATTTCTGTGCTAATTGTAACCGGACCATCTATAGTAGTAACTGGGTCAACCAAAAAGACTGGTTTATATGAACCTTTACCAACTGGATAGTTTAAGGTAAGAGCAGCTGTTTGATTAGCTGGTATTACTCTTGCGAATGGTCCATTAACATAACTTGTTGCAGATGCTACTAAAGCTGTCGTTGCAACATAAGTTAAAAGATTTGTACTTGTAGTATTAATATTACCAAGAGTAAATGTCATAAAATTGGCAACTGTAACTGGTCTATCTAAGAACAAACCATCCGCATCATTAATAAGTACCTGATTCCAGGTTTGCGGACCAGCAGGTAATTCATTATATGCTCCTGTTGTTAAAGAACCGAGAGCAGTTGAATAAATATAAGTACTGAATCCAGATGTATTATCGAACAGAGGTGTGGTTGTAAAGGAACCGGCCGGGTTACCAGGCGCGGTTGTTCCGCCAACCTGTATTAAAGGAATTGAGATTCCTGCTTTACCGATCGTTAAGTTACCGCCCGGGTTGATAGTTCCAGAGAATAAATTTACTCTGTTTACAACAAAAGGTTGTGTATTTAAAAGCGTAACCGTATTAGACAGCGGGTTTGAGCCAGCCCCTTTGGGCAACTTTGCTATCGGAAGATGTTCTCTTATTTCTCCGCTAAGATCAGCTTCACGGTTATACTGCTCATTTGCTTCTAGGAATTCTAACTCAGCAAAATTGAATGGGGTTCCTAAATTAAAGATACTCATCGTAGCCATATTTGTAAACACACCATTACCGGTTAAGCTTTGAGCACCAACTCCCTGCCAGTAAAATGTTCCAATGTGCTGAGTTCCACCTGGTTCGCATCCTGCAAGTGTTCCGTTGTTGATTACATTTCCTACTGGAACAAGAAAAGTAGATGTTGTACCTGTACCAATAAATAAGTATGAATTAGCTTTTATCTCGAGCTGATTAAGAACGAATGTAGTTCCTGTAACTCTCGCCATTCTGGATGTTGAAGCATCCGTTCTGTTATCTATTTCAAGATCCCAGACTACACCACTTATTCCAAAACCAGATGTGTTGCTTAACGTACCACCAGTAGTAACTGAAACGCCATCCCCAAGTCTCAATTTTCCACCAGTTATAATTTTATTTGCTGCAGTCGCATTTCCATATGCACTTCCCCCGGCGGTTGCTCTTGGATCGATTACAGTTACAACACCACCACTCCAGTTAACTGTAGTTGAAGCTCCGATGGAGAAAGTTGTCGTAGTGGTAGAGAGATTTGTTGCTTGTGGATCAACATTAAAATTACCACCTGACATATTAAATTGAACATCTACATCACTTGAAAATGATACGGCACCTAAAAAGTTAATTGTGCCTCCATTCATTGTAAAAACTGAGCCTGGAGTTGCAGTGTTCGAAAAAGTGAATGTATTATTACCACTACCATAATTAAACGTACCTGCATCAATTCTAAATTCACCAGCAACTGTTGGTGAACCTGCAAATACTCCATTGTAAACTGCACTGGCGTTATTCAACCATAATCTTCCACCAGCAGCAACAATGGTTTGTGAACCGCCTGCAGGTTGCAAAGTAGATGCACTTGAAAGTTTAAATGTGCCGTTTGTTAATACTAATCTGTTTGTGCTTGATGTTACAAGACTCATTGTAATCGGAATTGTTACATCAAGAGTAGCACCGGTTCTTGTTGTTCCCTTGTTAACAGTTATAGCATAAAAATCAGTCGTTAAACCAGTTCCTGAAATTGATTCATTTCCAAGTCCAAGAAATGTCGTTGTAACGCCTGCGGTTGTGTTAAGATCAAAAGTACCATTATTTATTAAGCTGCCACTTACACCACTTTCAGCTCCAGTAGCGGAACCAATTGCTAATGTATGAGTTGTTAATGTACCTGTGCCTGCCGAAAATGTACCACCTGCAGCGACTGTTAAATTACCATTAACGGTTAACCCAGCCAGTGGTGTAGCTTGATATTCCAATGTTCCTGAAGTACCACCACCAATAGTTAAATTATTACATACTGGGGTTGTACCATCAAGTGTTACTACATCACCATTCAGAATTGTTACGTTGTCTGTTGCAGTGGGCACAACGCCACCTGTCCAGGTGGTTGTGGCACTCCAAAGACCGCCGCCTGTACCGTTGGAAGTTATACTTCCCCCAGCAAGAGTTGCCTGGCTACCTGTAAGATAAGCTGATTCAAAATCTGTAAATGCTGCAATCCTGAAATAGTAAGTAACTCCTGGTAATAAACCAGTTTGTGTTTGAGAATAAAGTGTACCTGTGGTTCCAACTGAAGTTGAAGGTATATCACTTCCATTTTTAATGAAGTTTATATTATCTGTTGACCTATATACTCTAAATAATACTTCATCTGTAGAATTATCTGTCCAACCTATATCCATTCCAGTAGTAGTAATATTTGTAGCTGTGAATGATATTGGTGGAACTGGTGTAATAGGAACTCTTGAGATAAGAGATACTTCATCTATCGCAGCGGGCGGATTAGCAATAGTAGAAACATCTGACTTCCAGCTAAAAACCAACCTATACGTTGCACCTGGAGTACCAGTTAAACTTATTGTTTCGTTGTTGTATGTAGCTGAACTCAGTTTGTACATTCCATTTGTAGCTCCCGGACCAGAAACCTGATAAGTAGCCGAGATGGCAGTGTTAGCAACTGGTAAACCCATCGTTGCTGCGACACCCCAAAATACTTTCATGTTATCCCAGTCAGAAGTAGCTGCACCCTCACCGCCAACTCTCCATTTAAATGATAAATTAACTATCGATTCCCCAGCTGGTATTGTTATATCCTTATAAAGATGTTGAATTGTGCTTAATTGAGAGTAAGCCCAGGTTGTACCTCCATCAGTAGAAATATAACCAGCGTTAGTACCAGCAGAAGGTCCTGGTGGAGTTGCTAGACCAACAACCCAACTATCTACTGTTGAATTAACTGCCGTCCATCCGTTTGCTGCAGGTGTTCCACCGTTCTCAAATCCACCATCACCAGTTGGCGAGATAAGTGTTGTTTGAGCAAACACAGAAGTTGCAAACACAGCGAGGAGGAAGACAACAGAAATAAATTTGAAAAAGTTTCGAAACATAATCCCTCCAAAATGAGATTAAAAAAAAGTTAATTAAATTTTTCTTTGAGAATATTAAGCTATACAGTTAAAATGAGCACACGCCTGCAAAGCAATTACAACGGAAAGATGAGCGGAAAATTATTCCCCATAAAGCCCTCCATATTTTTTGTTTGAATTATGTTGTGAGTTAGGTATAGATATAAAATTGAGATAAGAATGTATCTCCGGGAAGAATAAATTTTTCGTGAATTGATGAACACGCTTTAGGCCCTTTTTTAAAGCCAATAAATTTAAATTAGTCCTGAGCAGCAATAGTATCCCTCACAGCTACTGAGTTTTTTAGAAATAGTTTATTACGTTATGAGCACAGCACAATACAATTTTAATAGCAGAAACCGAGAAACGCTTCAAAAGATGGTGCAAGGTTAATAAAAAAAATTTAAAGAGTCAAAAAATTGTACATTATTTTTTTATGACTTTTTTTTGCCGCCATTGTCATAAAAAGTGCCATACTTTTTTACAATTAAGGTTCAGCTTTAAACACATCTCTATAAGTCTTTGTTTTTATTAACAAACTGAGTCTGCGACAAATTTGTCTTGTAAGTGGCCCAGCTTTTGAAAAACAAAAATAAGACTATATCAATCCGATTTTTTACAAATTCTTATAAATTAATATTGTTTTCGCAGGGGAATATTTTACACATCAGGAGATGAAAGACTAGTTCCATTCATAAAAGAATGGCAGCTAAAATAAGTCTAAAATAAAATCAAAAACATCGATGAGCTAACAGATTTTTAAGTCTTCATTTTATTAGTTAAATCAGAAATTTTCAAAACAAATTTAAAATGCTGTTGACTATTTATTGCACTCGGCAACTCATGCATTATATTAATGATTTTTTTTTAGAGATTACTTTTCACAATGTTACTATGATAAATTAGAATTAAAAGTATCAGAATATAATATTTACTCCTTAAATTATTAGCTTAATTGAATTGAAGAAAATCAATTCAATCATTGATTGATTTAAAATAAAAAACCCTCAAAGCGAAATGCCTCAAGGGTTTCTTCGTGGGCCCAGATGGACTTGAACCACCGACCCTCTGATTATGAGTCAGATGCTCTAACCAACTGAGCTATGAGCCCAAATATTTATTTTTAAATTCTTCTGATTACAGAGTCAGATGCTCTACCAATCCGCCTCAACTTTCTCGAGTCGAGACCTCGTCTCACTCTGTGAGACGGGCTGAGCTATGAGCCCAAAATTAACATTGTAAATTTAATACTCTCTCATTCAGAAATCAATATTATTAAACAGACAAATCCCAAACCTTAAATTACAAAATTCAAATAAATCACAAATTACAATAATCAAGTTCCAAAAATATTGTGTGGTGCACGAACTAAATCCTATGAGATTTGTCAGTTTGAGTATTAAATATTATTTGTGATTTGTTTATTGTTCGTTGGAATTTTATCAAGCCAATAATACAGTAAAACTTCTGGATAAAATTAGCCAAGATTAATTTTAAACTTTTCAATTGTCAGCGGTGCCGACCCTTCAAAGTGGTTATTTACATTTACAAATAAATCAACTTCGTTGTTTTGCAATTCTTTAATCATTTCAACAATTGATTTTATTTCATCATCACGATTAACGTATATCTGATTCCAATTGTCATTTGCAATCTTTTCAATACCTTTCCTGTCAGGTCCGTGTAATCTGATAACTACAAGATTTTTAATATGCTTTTTGTACTTCGAATAAATATCAGCTATCGGCGGCATATAATAGCCTTCAAGAAAAACTGGTGCAATACTTAGTTCTGATAGAAAGCCAAAATATTTTTCATTCAGGTAATTTGGATTTCTGATTTCAATTCCAATTGGCGGTATCTTTTTATTTAGTTGCTTATAAAATTCTGCGAACTTCAACTGAAAATCTGACAACGATTTCATCTTCTGCTTATTCAAATATTCAAATTGAAAAATAAGACAACCGACTTGTTTTTTTATCGGTTCTATCGAATTAAGAAACTCTTCAAATATTTCAATAGAAAGAAAAAATGGATTGGGTTTTAATTTATCATCTTTTGTGTCTTTGTAGAAATGAGTCAATGTAATTGAGTTTGGAACTTTGATAGTAAAGATAAAATCATCAGGGACGGATTTTTTATAATCTTCAACAACACTCTTTTGAGGCAGCACAACTTTTGCAGGAGGGAAAAGAGACCAGAACCACTGATCAATTTCAACTGTATCAAACTTTGTGGAATATTCCTTCAGATAATTTTTAGAATTAGTATCTGTATAAACAATTCCTTTCCAGGAATCATACTTCCAACTGCAAGTTCCAAATCTCAACATAAAATTCAGAAAGGAAGTTGAACTCTTTTTGACAAAGTACTATCTTCGGATAAAGAAACAGAATCTTCCAAAGAAAAATTATTTTCATGAATAATATTGCCATTAGTGCTGTATTGATACCAAGAACCTACTCTTAATCCTTTTTGATAATTGCCTTCCTCCTTGATTACACCCCCGACGTAGTACCACACCCATTTTCCTTCAGGTATATCATTAACAAAATACCCTTCGGATTCAAGTTGACCATCCGGAAAGAAGTATTTCCACTTTCCAAAATTTCTGTTACTGTCTAATTGTCCCTCCATCATGAGTATTCCGTCCTCAGTGAATATTCGAAACTCACCATGCTTGAAACCATCTTTCACATCATATTCTATAATTTTATTCTCAACAAGAGCTCTTTCCTTGCCGGTAAATGGAATGTTGCTTCCTCTTTTATAAAGAAGATTATCTTTTACGATTAGTGAAGACTTTGGAATTTCTTCCTTACCGCAGGAAAGAAAAAGCATAGAAAAAAGAATAGAAATTAAAAGGGAAAGCTTGATAAGTTTAACTGAATTCATTCTGAGAGACTTTGGTAATGATAAATAAAGAATTGAATATTATTATTTACTGAACTCTTTGTAGCCAGTCAGCAATCTTTTTTTTGTTTCTGCTAAATCCTGTGAAATAACTTTTACTTCACCAATTGCAGGCATAAAGTTAGTGTCGCCATTCCATCTCGGGACAATGTGAAAATGGATATGTTCTTCTATTCCGGCACCACCTGCTCTGCCAAGATTTGCACCAATATTAAAACCATGCGGAGAATAAATTTTTTGTAAAACTTTTTCTGCCAGGATAATTTCATCCATCAGCTCGTGAGATTCCTGAGTGGTGATCTGTTCAATAGAACCAATATGCCTTTTCGGTACGATCATCAGATGACCATTGTTGTAAGGATAGAGATTCATAATGACAAATGTTTTTTCTGATTTATGAACAACGAGATTATTCATATCCAGAATATCTTTTTCAACTGCTGCACAAAAAATACATTCACCACCGGATTGTTTCTCTTTAAAAGACTCTATATAATTAGATCTCCAGGGAGACCAGAGGTTTTTCATATCAGTAATAAAAAATAAAGGCGGATGCTATCCGCCTGATATAATTTGATGATTTAATTTTCTTCTTCTCGTGATTTCTTGTACTCTTCAATCACTTTCTGTTCTATCTCTTTCGGCATTTCTTCATAGTGATCAAACTTGCGTTTATGCACTCCCCTACCTTGAGTTAAGCTTCTAAGATTTGTGGAGTATTTGTAAAGTTCAGCAAGTGGAACAAGAGCTTTGATTACCTGAAAGCGTCCATCGCTGTCCATTCCCAAAATTTTTCCTCTCTTACTGGAAATGTCACCCATAACATCACCCATGTATTCTTCAGGAACTTTAACTTCAAGTTCATAGATGGGTTCAAGCAGTACAGGCTTTGCTTCAAGAAATCCTTTTTTAAATCCCTGACTTGCAGCTATCTTGAAAGACATTTCATCAGAGTCAACTGTATGATAAGTTCCATCGAAAAGTGTCACTCTAACGTCAACAACTTGGTTGCCAGCAAGTACACCTTTCGTCATTGTATCAATAATTCCTTTTTCAACAGCGGGAATGAATCTGCCCGGCACTACGCCACCAACAATTGCATTAACAAACTCAAAGCCTTTGCCTCTTTGAAGCGGTTCCATTTTAATATGAATATGTCCATACTGCCCTCGGCCGCCGGATTGCTTTTTATGTTTGTATTCAACATCATTTGCAACTGCTTTTATAGTTTCGCGGAAAGGAATTCTCGGCTCAACAAGCTCAACTTCAACTCCATATCTGTCCTTTAATCTTTTAACAGCAAGCATGAGTTGAAGCTCACCTTGTCCGGAAATAATTGTTTGCGAAATTTCAGGATCAAATTTTACACTAAATGATGGATCCTCTTCATGCAAGGTGTGAAGTCCTGTAGCAATTTTATCTTCATCGCCTTTAGCTTTTGCTTTTATGGCTCCTCGTATAACCGGATCAGGAAATTCTATTGGATCGACAATAACAGAATAATTTTTTGAAGCGATAGTATTATTGGTATGAGTATCTTTTAGTTTTACAACTGCAGCAATGTCACCTGCAACAACCTGGGAAATATCTTTACGGTTATGACCGTTTAACGTGAAGAGCTGATTTAATCTTTCAGTCTTATTATTATTTTCATTCAATAAATCCATTCCCGGGGAAACCTTACCAGAAAATAATTTGAAAAGTGAAAGTTCACCAACGTGCTGCTCTGAAATCGTCTTGAATATGAACAAGACAGGTTCACCTTTGGAATCAACTTTAATTAAAACAGGTTCTTTCTTATTTGCGAGCTTTGCACTAACCGCTCCTCTGTCAACTGGTGATGGAAAGTAGTTGCTAACAAAATCCAAAAAGTTATTGATACCAACTGCCTTTGTTGAAGACAAAGCAAAAACAGGAACGAGGTTTCCATTAATTATTGATGCTTTTATTCCTTTCCTTAAATCATCATCAGAAAGAGAACCTTCTTCAAAATATTTATTCATTAAATCTTCAGAATACTCAGCAACTTTTTCAATCAGTTGAGTTCTAAGACTTTCTGCTTGCTCTTTCAAGTTACCCGGAATATCTGATCCTGTTATATTCCTGCTGCCTACCTCACCGTAAGTGTAAGCTTTCATTGAAATAATATCAACGACATTATTAAAATGTATTCCCTCTGAAACAGGAAAGGTTATTAAGGTTGCACCGGGATGAATTCTTTCTTTAATATCTTCAAAAGTTTCCAGAAAGGTCGAATGTTCGCTATCAACTTTATTTATTAATATTGAAAAAGGTAATTTGTATTCATCAATGACGCTCTTTGCTGCATCAGTTCCAACTTCTATTCCTTCAGCAGATTTAATAACCATCACAGCAGTATCGCAAACTTTCAAAGCACTCTTTACATCACCAATAAAATCAGAGAAACCGGGTGCATCAATAATATTAATTTTTGTGTTATTCCATTCAACATTCATTAAAGAAGATGAAATAGAAATCTGTTTGTCAATTTCATTTGGCGTATAATCTGAAACTGTATTCCCGTCTTCAATCTTACCTATTCGATTGATTTCTTTTGCAGTGTAAAGAATAATTTCTGATAGTGAAGTTTTACCGCATCCGCCGTGACCGACAAATGCAATATTTCGTATAGCCTCCGAAATATACTCTTTCAATGGAAACCTCCTGGAAGTATTTAGTTAGTATGAAAATTATTTTTTAAGGTAGCTGAGAAAAGTGCTTACTCCGTTTGAGATTGCTCTAAGCTGATTGATGATACCCATTACAGGTCCTTCAATTCCGGCTCTTATTTTTTCTTCAAATCCCAGAATCGTTTCTACTCTGTCCTTCACGCTGAAAACTATACCCTTTGTAGCTTCCAACTGTCTCTTAGCATTATCGCTCAAATCCGAGAGCTTTGAAGTAAGATCTGACAAAGAAGAAACTAATGGTTCAAGCCTGTCAGAAAGATCACTTATATCCTTCTGCAAGTCTTGTATTGAACGCGTTATTTTTCCAAGATAAATAATCAAGAAAACAATAAGAGCCGAAACAAGAATAAGAACAACAACTGTTAATACATCAATTAATGTCATTAAAAAAACTATTCCCCGGAATGTTTAGATTCTTTGTAAGCATCAACTCCGGCTTTTATTGCTTCTTTAATCTGCTCTCTTTTATCTTCGAAAGATTCTTTGCCGGTTTTTATTGAATCAGTGACTTTACCTTTTGCATCCTTGTAAACTTTTTCTGCATCCTTCATCAGCTGATCCGATTTATCCTTGGCATCTTTAATCAGTCTTTCCGATCTCTTTTTGCCTTCATTGATCATATCAACAGCTTTTTCTTTTGCCTGTGAAATATATTTTTCAGCATCATCGAGATACTCTTCACTCTTTTCTTTGATGTCATGTCTCAATTCCTTTCCACTCTTGGGAGCAAAAAGTAATGCGAGTGCTGCACCTAAAGCTCCACCGGTAAAAAAGCCTATCAAAAGACCTTTTTTGAAATTATTTCCTTGTCCCATAATCGTTTCCTTTCATTATTTGTGGGGCACAAAAATACCAACCATATTTCTTTAAATCAAGGAAATACGGCTGTTTAAACTATAAAATGAATCTAAAGCAAACTTAATCATAAGTTCTTAATAATTACATCAGAATATTGTGAAGTCTTCAGCTCAGTTGAAGTTTCCTTCAATCTTACTTGTGTAATTAAACTGATTCAATTTTAATTTTTCCGAATCTCTTTTGATAGAATGATAAGCTGACAATTCCAACAAGCACGGCAAACCAGAGTGTAACGACTCTAACAATAAATGTTGTTGCAACAGAAATGTCAGCAGCTATTCCCTTTTGCATTAAAAGATAAGTTAGTGATCCTTCGGTTAGACCCAATCCGCCAGGTAACATAGAAATTGCACCAACAATAGTTGAGAAGCTGTAACTAAACGAAGCCCAAAGAAGTCCAAAATCTGCATCGAAATTTTTTAGAATTAAATAATAGCCTAAGCATTCAAAGCCCCAGGAGAATAAACTTAGAATTGTCATAAGCACAAGAGGCTTAAGTTTTAAGAGCTGGTATGAGCTTTCATATGCGGAATGAATATTATGAATGTATTTTTTAATGAAGGGAATTCTTTCAGAGAGATTGATGATCGGTAAGGCAATTTTTTTATTGCTGATAATTATGATCAGGAGTACGAAAAACGCTGCCACAATGATTGTGATATTTCCGCCATAATCGAATACGAATGCACCAACAATTGAAATTAAAAGTAATGATAAAAAATCTGTGACACGCTCTGCAAGAATAATTGGCACCGTTTTGCTGATCGGCTCACCGGTAATTTCTTTCACAAGAACAGATTTAAGAACCTCCCCAAGCTTTGCAGGAGTAACGCTCATAATAAGTCCTGACATAAAAGTTGAAAGTGAATCGATTTTTTTCATTTTAACTTTTACTATTGAGAGATAATAATCCCATTTAAGATAACGAGTATAGTAGTTCAGGAACGAAAGAAACAAAAGTAATGGCAGAAGAAGTAAATTAAATTTTGTGAAAGCACTTATGACTAGCGTAAAATCAGCATAGATAGTAAAAGCAAGATACAGAACTCCTGCAATTACTACTGATATTATAACTTTTTTCTTAAGTTTTTTCAGCAAGTCAGGTTACTTTCCTAAGAGCATTGTAAAGTTTAGTCAAAGGCAATCCAACAACATTATAATAACAACCGTTAATTCGTTTTACGAAAACGGCACCAAAGTCATCCTGAATACCGTATGCACCTGCTTTATCCATCGGACTGCCGCCATCAACATAGTCAACTATTTCATCTTTTGTCAGCTTACGAAATTCAACTTCGGTTCTTTCATAATCGAGCTGCTGCTTGTTGGTTTTTTGATTGAATATACAAAATCCAGTATATACCGTATGCACCTTTCCACTCAAAAGTGATAAAATTTTTATTGCATCGATTTTGTTTGTTGGTTTGCCAATAACCTTTTCATTAAGATCAACTATGGTATCAGCAGTTATGATTATGCTGTTATTAACTCTTTTTTTTGCTATGTCCATTTTCTCTATAGCTATTCTTTTAACACACTCGACCGGATGCTCTCCATTTAAAAAATCTTCTGAGGAATTCACTGAGAATGATTTAAATTTTATTCCAAGCTGTTTGAGAAGCTTACGCCTTCGTGGAGATTTTGATGCCAGATAAATAGGCAGCTTTGTCTTAATCATTGATATTACCTGTCTCAGTTCCCGGATAATAGTGATTTAGAATGTCTTCGTAGTTCCAACCTTTTCGTGACAATGCAATTGCACCCCATTGGCAAAGTCCAACCCCATGACCAAACCCTTTACCATTTAACACAACAGAATTTGATTTTAAAGTTAAATCAAACAAAGTACTCCAAAGAATCATTTTGCTATCGGCAGTCCTGATAATACTTCTGATTTCATTTCCTTTTATGATGATAGATTTTTTTTCTCCGCCATCACTAATTACTTCAATTTCCATTTCATTCACTCTGCCTGAACTAAACCTATTGATTATAGAAATATCGGCAAGACTATAATTTTGATTATCCAGAAGTGAATAACTTTTTAATCTGCTAATTATTAATTCTTTGCTGTAGGTTTCTGTCCATTCAAATCTGGGAGAGATTTTACAATAAGAATCCGATCCATCTTTTATGCCTGCTAAATAAGGAACATTTTCTTTTGTAAACACATTCTGAGAGGCTTCAGTTTGTCCACCGCAAGTTGAATGGTAAAAAATAATTGACCGAGTTCCGTTGTATGTAAGAATTAAATTTTTTGTTTCTTCAGCGGCTTTATTTGATAACTGACTCTCTGCATCGACACCTCCATAAACCTGATCACGAGTATCAGCATACAAATCAAAATAAACTTTACCATCTTTCATTTTTTGGGCAGCATACGTTCTTACGCAGATTGCCAGTGCCTTTAATGCTTCAAGGTTTTCTTCGTTTTTACCTAAAGGCATTTCTTTGGCAAGTACTCCCTTAACGTAATCTTCAAGGTTCAGTACGTTGATAATATCTACAGAATTACTGGAAGATGAGATTTGAATTTTTCCCCGGTATCGTTTTCCATTCACTTTAATTATTCCATCGCTTTCAGATGAGGACAGAAAAAAATTTTCACCGTCAAAGTTTTCACCATTTATTGTCAACCTTAGCTTCCCATAATTTTCGTAGCAATTAATTGTATTGCCTGTTTTAATTATAGCTATTTTATTTTCGTTCTGATATAAATATACGGGTGATTCAATGTTTAAAGATTCAGACGGGATAGAACCATTTAACAGTACTCTAACTTCAGCACTACCAGGTTCCGTCTCAGTCATTTCTTCTTTTTCTATTTGCTCCTCCTTTTCAATTTTTTCATCTTTTTCTTTACTCTCTGGAAATCGTTTTGCAGGTGCGCATGACAGCATAAATAAGATTATGGCAATTAGAAAAAAGAGAAGTGATTGAGAATTTATGTGGGATTTTAGAGAAGAAAAAATATTTATTTGAGGGAAAGAACCTGAGTTATTACGACTCACCGAAACATAGCCTTGATACTACCCCAGGTACGCTTAAAACCAGAAACATTATGAGAAACACTTACTTCATTAGAATAGGAAGCCTGACCATTTGTATCAACAATTTTAAGTCTGTAAATAAAAATCATGTCTGTTATTTTATAAGTTGACTGATCGAGGTAAGAATAAGAAGAGTTACTTCCTTTAGGTTGAACTGTTGTAATTTCTGCAAACGAGCTCTGAGGAGTTTTTCTTTCAATCTTGAAATGCTGAAGATTAACTTCTTCCCTGGTTTTCCACTCTAATCTGATATCCTCTCCCTCACTTCGTCCATGGAAATATTCAAGGAAAGTTCCTGCGAAAACTGCGGTTGCAATCAAAAGAATTATGAAGATTTGGGAAAGTTTCATTTTCATAGGGCTAATATATTTCTCTTCAAGCATAATGTCAATACTTTTGTGTAAGCCTTTAGGACTTAGACTTTTGTAGTTTACCTTCAGAATATCCTCATTTTTCAATAGAAATTTTTGTGTGCCAATCCACGGAATTGAATTTCAAGTAGATTATCAGTGAATAAAGTATAATATATACCGGCAATGCCATCCATGCCCAGGTCAATCCGAGTTCTAAATAAACTCCAAGAAAGTAAGCAAGAGGAACAAATATCAGAATATTTGTTATCACTTCTGATTTCATAACATAAAATGACCTGCCAGCCGCTTGCAGGCCATTTGCAAGTACAACCCCTATGCCATAGAAGATTTGAGCAAATCCAGCAACTCTCAAAGATGGAACTGCTGTATCGATAATTGTCTGGTCATTTGTAATAATAAGTAAAACATATTGTGGAATGATTATAAAAATAAAACCAAGAATAATAGTATAAATCGTTGCAATCTTTGCAGTTTCAAATCCATAAATTTTTGCAAGCAGAAATTTCTTTGCACCAAGATTATTTCCAACTAAAGTCTGCACAGCTATACCAAATCCAAAGCAAGGTAAAAATGAAATGAAGAGAGTACTTATGATTGCCTGTGTGGCTGCTTGTTCTAAAGTTCCAATTATTCCTGTGATTGAAACGAAGCTAAGAAAGCCAATCAAGATAAAAACATTTTGAAATGAAACAGGCAACGAGATTTTTAATATTGCGGAAATTATATTTTTATTCAACGAGAGATGTTTTAGATTTTGAAATCGCTTGCGATAAGAAGGTAACATTATAATCACAATGTAAAAAAATCCATCAAACATAGTCGCGAGAGTTGAACCAAGCCCCGCACCAGCCAACCCCATCTTCGGGAAACCAAATTCACCATAAATAAATATGTAATTAAAAATTATGTTTAAAAGGTTTGTAATAACACCCGAAAACATGAAAATCTTTGTTTTACTGATACCGAAAAAAAAACCTCTGAAAGAAACTGAGATAAGAAAAAATGGAATACCCATAAATCGATAATAAAGATATTCACTTGCGTAGTTTCCGACAGTTTCATCTGTAGCAAAAAGATGGGCAATAGGATACGAGAAGAAAACACCAACCATCGCAACAACGGCACCAATCAGAACTGCCAGAAGAAGCGAATTATTTAAAGTGACTCCACAAGAAATGTAATCGCCTTCACCAAATTTTCTTGCGACAACAACGTGTATCCCTGTTGCAAGACTTGAGAAAAAACTTATCAAAGCCCATGTTGCAAGAACTCCAATTCCCATCGCTGCTAAAGCATAAGTAGCATCATCAATTCTTCCAACCATAGCCGTATCAACCAGGGAAACTACCATTTGTGTTGACAATCCAGCTATTGCAGGAAGCGCAACCTGAAGGATTTTTTTATAATAATTATTTACCGGGAGTAGTTTCATTAAATGAAAGGCGAACTATCGAAAGTATAATGATCAAGTTCAAAATAATTGAGAGGTCATTTATTTATAAATTGAATTAGAAGTAAAAAGGCGTTGATACTAAACAATTCAACGCCTGAAATGTCTGCCAAGGCGAAGTTTTGAGCTATAACAATTCTTGGTGTTAGCCCGGCTTCGCTGCGCTTCGCCGTGGCAGTCTTCGTTTTTTCACTTTGTTCAAAACGAAGACTGGTGGAGCTAAGCGGGATCGAACCGCTGACCTCTTGAATGCCATTCAAGCGCTCTCCCAGCTGAGCTATAGCCCCAGTTTTTCTTTTTCCCGAAACAAAACTAATTATCTTTTACTCCTTTGTCAATTTTTGAAGGTGACTAAAGGTGTATTTATTTTAACCTTTGAAAAACAGCCAGGACAGGAATATTTTTACTCCTGAAATGAAAAAACATTTTCTTAAATATTTTATCTTCATCTCATTAGCGTTTGTGATTTTTATTGCACAAAGCTGTGACGACTCGCTGACTTCGACTGACATTGACAACATTGTAATGCCGGATTCAAATGTAAGCTACAGTATGCACGTAGCACCTGTTTTTGAAATCAAATGTGTGCCCTGCCATAATTCTCAAAGAAGTGAAGCAGGATTAGATTTATCTTCGTGGGTAAATGCAACACGAGACCCAACGATAATTTTCCCGGGGAGTGACAGCACAAGCATATTAGTCTTTGCAATCGAACGGATACCACCTTATGCACCAATGCCGCCTAACGAATGGCTGCAAAGAAATCACATCAATGGAATTAGAACCTGGGTAAGAGAAGGGGCACAGAATAATTAATTTAAATCCACTTCATCTGTTTATACCATTCACAGGTTCGTTTAATCCCCTCTTCAATGGAAACCTTTTGTCTGTAGCCAAGTTCTCTCATTGCTTTTGATGTATCGCAAATCCAAAACTGCTGAGTTAAGTCTTTTGCTTTTTCTATATTTAGTGTCGCTGGTTTAGAACTGAACATTGCAAAGAACTGAGCAATTGCTGCTATCATAAAAACAATGAAATGTGGAATTTTTATTCTGAATGCCTTCTTGCCTAAAACTTTTGAAGTAATGTTTCCGACATCATCCCAGTTATAAAATTTTTCGGAGCTGATAAAATAAATTTCTCCATTAGACTTCTCTGAAACTGCTGCCTGATACAATCCTTCAGCAAGGTCAGCAACATGAAGCAGGCTTAATTCTTTTTTATCGAAGCCAATCATTGTGGTTAATCCTTTGTTGAAAACCTGGAAATAAATAAATATCTCCGTATCTCTTTCACCAAAAATTGCAGGTCCCCGGCAAATCGTAACTGGAAAAATATCTTTATAACTTAAAGCCACCTCTTCTTGTTTAAGTTTACTGCGCGCATAAGTTGTGAGAGGGTTTGGTTTCATATCTTCCGTTACGGGTTTTCCAACAAGCGCAGGACCGCTAACAGTTTGGCTGCTTACAACAATAAATTTTTTAATCTGGTCTTTCACTTCAGCAGCAACTTCAAGTAAAACTTTCGTTGCTTCAACATTGCCTTTGAAATATCCTTCTTCATCCTTTGCTTTAACAACACCGGCTACGTGAAAAATATAATTAACATCTCTAAATGCTTCACGTAATCCATCCTTATCAAACAATCCACAATCGTAAATCTTTACGTTTTTTCCTTCGAGCCATTGAAGGTTACTTGATTTACGAACTATGCATCTTACTTCAAAATTCTTTCCAAGAAGATAATCGACAAGATGACTGCCAACGAATCCATTAGCTCCTGTTACGGCTGCAATTTGTTTGCTATTCATTCAGTTTGTTTGCTTTTAAATCGTTTTAGTAATACATTTTATTCCAAAATTAACAAAAATCTACAACTTTTTATTTTAACATTGCTAATTCTAACCAACCAAGGAGTTCCATTTGGATCTATTCACGAAATGCTTTGAATTTACACGAGCAGATGAAGTAAAAGCTTTAGGAGTTTACCCCTACTTCCGCCCCATTGAAGAAAATGAAGGACCTGTCGTTCAAATTGAAGGACGAAAAGTAATTATGGCAGGGTCTAATAATTATCTTGGACTAACAGCTCATCCTAAAGTAGTTGAAGCTGCAGTAAAAGCAGTTGAGAAATATGGCACAGGCTGTTCAGGTTCTCGTTACTTAACCGGCACACTCGATTTACATATTGAACTTGAAGAAAGACTCGCTAAATTTTTTAATGCCGAAGCAGTATTACTTTTTAGTACTGGTTATCAAACTGCTCAAGGTGTCATACCCACACTTGTCGGTAGAAATGAGTATATAGTTTCTGATAAAGATAACCATGCTTGCATCATTGCCGGCAACCTGATGGCTAAAGGTGCCCTGGGAAATTTTGTTCGTTACAAACACAATAATATGGATGATTTAGAAAAGGTAATTGCAAAGCTGCCTGCAAATGCCGCTAAATTGATTGTAAGTGATGGTGTGTTCAGTACCGGCGGTGAAATTGTCGATCTTCCAAGATTAAATGAAATTGCTAAAAAGCATAAAGCAAGAATAATGATTGATGATGCTCATTCAGTTGGAGTTATCGGAAAAGGCGGAAGAGGAACTGCAAGTGAGTTCAATCTTGAAACAGAAATTGATTTGACGATGGGAACATTCAGCAAAACATTTGCATCTTTAGGTGGATTTGTTGCAGGACCTGAAAGAGTTATTAATTTTATCAAACATTTTTCTTTAGCATTAATATTCAGTGCTTCACCTACGCCTGCTTCTGTTGCTGCTGCATTAGCTGCACTTGATATTTTGGAAAAAGAACCCGAACGTGTCCAAAAACTTATCAGTAATGCTAACTATATGAGAAAAAATTTGAAAGCCAAAGGCTTCAATGTAATTGATGGAAGAACTGCAATTGTTCCAGTAATTGTTGGCAATGATGAACTTGCATTCAAAATGTGGCGATTGCTTTATGATAGTGGTGTCTTTGTAAATGTTTTTGTGGCTCCTGGTGTTCCTGAAGGCAGACAAATGATGAGAACCAGTTACATGGCAACTCATGAAAAAGAACACCTCGATGAAATAATTCACCTGTTCGAAAAAGCAGGTAAAGCATTAGGATTAATTTAATATTCACAAATCATATTTTAAGGCATACTTTGGTATTTTCTGAGGTATGCTTTTTTTATGGAAGGAACTACGATGAAGGAAATAACTGTTAAACCAGTTACTACAAAAAGTGAACTAACCCAGTTCATAAAATTCCCCTGGAAAATTTACAAAGATGATAAGCACTGGGTGCCTCCTCTTTTAATGGAGCAGAAAACTCTGCTCAATAAACAAAAAAATCCATTCTTTAAAGCCGCCACCGCAGAATATTTTCTTGCCTATAGAAATGGCGAAATTGTTGGCCGTATCGCAGCGATTAAAAATGATATCCATCTGAAATATCATAATGATGCTTCGGGACAATTTGGATTCTTTGAATGCATTAATGATCAGCAGGTTGCAGATGCACTTTTCGACAAAGCAAAATCCTGGATCAAGACTCAAGGATTGAAATATATGAGAGGTCCGGCTAATCCTTCAAGTAATGATATTTATGGAATGTTAGTGGAAGGATTCGATGATTCACCAAGACTGCTTATGCCTTACAATCCAAAATATTACATTAATCTTTGCGAAAATTACGGAATGAAAAAGGCAAAAGATATGTATGCCTGGAAATTAGTTAATGAAAAACTTATGGCTTCCGAAAAATTAAGACGCGGGCAGGAACTCGTAAGGAAAAGATACAATATGAAAATCTCTCAACTGGAAATGAAGAATTTTCAGAGGGATCTTGAGAAATTTAAATTTGTTTATAACAAAGCCTGGGCACCCAACTGGGGTTTTGTTCCTATGACAGAAGAGCAAATTGATGCAATGGCTAAAGATATGAAACCGCTTGCAGAACCTTCTCTCGTACTTTTTGGTGAAATTGAAGGAAAGCTTATCGGTGCTGCGCTTGTTATGCTGGATTATAATTTCATCTTTAAACAAATGAACGGCAGGCTTTTACCATTTAACTTTATAAAACTATTCACTCAAAAGAAAAAAATTAAATATGCACGAATCCTTACTCTCGGTATTATTCCTGAGCATCAAAAGAAAGGTCTGGATACAATATTCTATTGGGAAATAGTTAATAGAGCTGCTAAGATTGGAATTCGCTTAGGTGAAGCAAGCTGGGTTCTGGAAGATAACGAAATGATGAACCGTGGACTCGAACTAATGAATGCAGAAAGATATAAAAAGTACAGGATTTGGGAAGTTGAGGTTTAATCACCCATGTGGAAGTGAATTATTCTATGGTATTTACTAAGTTTTTATTTCATTCTTCTTAAAAGAAGCTTCTGTGTTTTTTTCAATACGTCACGTAGAATCTTTTCATCGGGTAGAGCAAGCTTGTATTCTGATGCAAGAACTTTGTTTGGCAGTCCTTCAAGTGCATACTTTGCAACAGCAGAATCTTTTTCAGCACAAAGTATTAAACCAACCGGCGGATTCTCATCATTGTTTGTCCAATGTTCTTTTGCATAATTAAGATAAAGATGCATCTGTCCGGCATCTGCGTGAGTAAATTTTCCAACTTTAAGATCAATTACAACAAGACATCTAAGTTTTCTGTGAAAGAAAAGTAGACCGATCCTGTACCATTCACTACCAATACGCAAACGTTTCTGTCGACCGATGAAAGCAAAATCACCGCCGAGCTCCAGTAGAAATTTCTCGAGGTGTAAAATCAAAGCTTCTTCAAGATCATTTTCTGAATACTCGTCTTTCAATCCAAGAAATTCAAGAATAACCGGATCTTTTATTTCTTCTTCCGGCGTTACTAAATCTTCAGGCAATGGTTTTTCAGCTTTCTTTAACATTGCAGATTTATTTTTTGAAAGCAAGGTTCTTTCATAAAACTGAGAAGAGATTTGTCTGTTTAACTGCCGAACAGACCATCCGCTTCTTATTGATTCAGTTTCATAAAACTTTCTTGCTTGTTCATCTTTTACAGAAAGAAGGCGGACATAATGAGACCAGGGCAAATGGAATAAATTTGATATTTTGTTAAAAAAAGATTGTGCAGATGGTGTCTGCAAAATGTTTTCTGAATATTGTTTGCGAATAGATAGTGCAGACAGTGTCTGCACTATCTTAATGGAAGATTTGCCAGACAGTGTCTGGAAAATGTCGGGATAGACTAAGTAAAAATTTTTCATCAAAAAAATATTTCGTTTGCTGAATCCTCTGCCAAATTTTAGGGAAAGATCTTCCGCAATTTTTTCGATTAGCTTATCACCGTAATAATCTGTTCTGTCTAATCCTTTTAACTCGTATTCTGCAATTCTGTAACCAATCAGCCAGTAAGCTGCTGTAAGTATGGAATTGATTGAACGAACCGAAACCTTACGTGCTGACTCAAGAATCCCGCCAAGATCATTTACAAGACTTGAATAATTGTCCTTTACCTGAACCTTTGTTTTCTTTTTAGCCATTATTAATCATCTTTTTTTATCGCTGATAACTTTTCTGTCATTAATCCATAGATGTACATTCCTGTTGCTGCATTCTTTGCCTTTTCCTTAAAATCCAGAATTGATGAAGGAGTTTTCACAAGCGAATACACAGAATCTAATAAATCGATATCCGGTATTGCTTGAATTCTTTATCCAGAACTTTAGATCCACCTGTGATATCATTCAACATTTTCCAGAACCTTGCACTATGATTATGGTGTACGGTATGAACTAACTCGTGCAGAATTACGTAGTCAATCAGATGATCCGGCAATCGCATAAGATGAATGCTTAAGTTAATGTTGTTTTTCCTTGAGCAGCTTCCCCATCTTGATTTAATATTTTTAAGAGTTAGCTTGTTGTACTTAAACCCATGCTTTTCAGCAAATTCTTTTACTTTATCCGGCAAATACTGCTTTGCTTCTATTCTTAATGCCCGCTCAATCCCCTTTCTGATTTCCTGCTGCAACACTTTAGAATCAGAATTTATTACATTCGGATAAACTACATTTATTTTGCCTTTTGAAAGTCTGACAGAAATACCGCTTCTTTGTGTCTCTCTCAAATGAAGCTTATGATGCCTGGTTGAGTAAGATGAATTTTCATCGAACTTGGTTTGCATTGCCTCGAGTTCTTTCATTCTGGCAAGATGTTTATTTATCCAATGCTTTTTTTCTCGTACAAACCGGAAAGCGATTTCATCATCCACTCCGGCAGGGACTGTAACTTTTGTACCGGCAAATGGTTTAATTGAAATGCTTATATGACGTGTTCTTTTGCTTCGTTTGAAAAGAACTTTACCAACACCATCTATGTGAATTATTTTTTCCGACATATGTTATTTGTTTTGGGGGTAAAAATAATAAAAGAAATTATTTGTATCGTAGTTACTTTGCCTGCGGGACAAAATTTTATTTATGCCAATCTTTAATCAGGACAGTTGAGAAGTTGGACTGATTCATTTTAGAACAGATGGTCTGGTGGATCAGAGCCCTCACTTACTGTTTAAATAGAATTCGTTATCAATCTAATTATTCCCGGTAGTGTCTTTTTTGTAAGTAAAGTTAATAAAAATGCTCAAAGTTCTTTCCCAGTTTTATTAGTTTTAAAAGAGCAATATTTTACAATGTGCCAGGCTTGCCCATTGGGAAATTAATGAAAAGAAATAGAAATGGTGATATGCTTGATAATTTATCTAGAAAAGAAAAATGAAAAAAATCAGAATTTGGACAGATAAAGAAATTCTGTTCTTAAAAAAATATTATCCGACCAAAGGCAGCAAATATGTTGCAGTATCACTTGGAAGAACACGCTCTTCTGTATCTCATCAGACGGCCAGGCTGGGTTTGAGCGGAACAGGATTTCTACCCTTCCGTCCCTACTCACCACAAGAAATTATTTTCATCAAAAAAAATTATCCACTCAGAGGTGCAGAATATGTTGCTGAAAAGCTGGGTCGTTCTCCGTCATCAATTTATGTGAAAGCAAATCAATTAAGAGTAGAAAGACAAAGCGTTTACTCCTGGAGTATATACGACATCAACTACCTGAAAAAATGGTATAACAAAAAACGACCCTCACAAATTGCCCGCCACTTAGGGCGTACTACGAGTGCAGTAGTAAGCCGGGCATCTATGCTGGGGTTAGCTACATACAAAATTCAAAGATGGACCAAATACGAAGAAGATTTCCTGATAATAAATTTCCGCAGGATGACTTATAAAGAAATCGCATTACATCTGAAAAGATCAAGACCTTCTGTTCAGCAAAAGTGTGTCAGGTTAAAATTGAAAAAGAAAAATTTACGAAGATGGAAGCCGCAGGAAAAGCGCCTGCTCAGCCTGCTTTATGGTAAAATTACAAGGGCTGAACTTGCAAAACGATTAAACAGAACAACTACTTCTATTGGTGGCTATGCTAAGTTTCGGAATAAAACAAAAAAATATGCACCAGCATTTACGGAAAAAGAGAAGAAATTTATTGTCAATAATTATTTAAAGATGACTAACAGGGAAATTGCTCAAAAACTAAATAGAACATACATGGGCATATTTCGTATGGCTGCCAAACTTGGACTCAACCATAATCCGGAGAAAATGAAATTAAGACCGGAAGGATATGCACCTTTTTTCACTGATGAAGAAAAGGAATTCATACGTAAAAATTATTTTAAGATGACAAACAAAGAACTTGCTAAAAAGTTAAAAAGATTAACTTTTGACGGGATAAGAAAATATGCAAGCAGAATCGGACTTACCGGAAACCCTGAGAAAAGAAAATATCCAAGGACCCATGCTTATGTTTATTCAGAAAAGGAAAAGAATTTTATCCGTAAAAACTATCTGAGGATGACAAACAAACAGATTGGATTGAAGCTAAAGAGACCTGAAGATGGTATTGCCGCAATGGTTGGTAAGCTTGGTTTAAGCGGTAATCCACAGAGGACAGTATTGTGGAAAAAAAGAAAAGCAGTTTAAGCCAAAGGTTTATCAGCAATGACCGAAATAAAAATAAATCTACACTTTTAAAACTTCTATCCGGTTTTTAATATGGGAAATAGAAAGTTCTGGACGGATAAAGAAATTCTGTTCCTGAAAAAATATTATCCGACCAGAGGCAGCAAATATGTTGCAGAGGAATTGGGAAGAACTCAACATTCTGTTAAAAGACAGGCATCCAGGCTTGGTCTTAAATTAGTCATAGCATTATCCCATCGTGCTTTTTCACCGGAAGAAATTATTTTCATCAAAAAGAATTATCCGTTAAAAGGCACTCATTATGTTGCTAAAATGCTTGAACGGCGCATTACGTCTGTCAGAAAAAAGGCAAGGCAGCTCGGACTCGAACGAAATACTTTTCTTAAGTGGAGCGTTGAAGAAGATGAGTATTTAAGAAAATGGTATAAACGTCCTGGTAATACGGAAAGAAAAAAACGCCCTTCTGAAATTGCACGCCACTTAAAACGTTCGACACAAGCTGTAGTTCTAAGAGCAAGAAAACTTGGTTTATTCCAATTTTATCTTCGAAGGTGGACTAACGATGAAGAGCTTTTTCTTATAAAGAATTTCCGCAGGATAACTTATAAACAGATAGGTAAGCAGCTTAATAGGACAAAAAGTTCAGTACAAGGAAAAGTAACGGCAATGAAAATGATAAAGATACTTGAACGAAAATGGACTCCGCAGGAAAAACGCCTCCTTACAAGGTTTTACGGTAAAATACCAATTGCCGAAATTGCAAAACGATTAAACAGAACTCCCGGGTCTATTTCAGCCCGTGCAGAATTTCAAAAATTAAAGAAAAAAGGACCGCCCGATTATTCGGACAAAGAAAAAAATTTCATCCGGAAAAACTATCTGAAGATGACTAACAAGCAAATTGCTAAGAAGCTAACTGCTGAGTGGTCACGTATGAAAAGAACATCTAAAGGTATATTAAAAATGGGGCATAAGCTTGGACTTGTTGGATCGAAAGAGAAACTACAAGTGGCTAAGAAAAGAAGGAATGATTCTTACACAAAAGAAGAAATAGAATTTATTCGTAAAAACTATCTCAAGTTGACAAATGAGCAAATAGCTAAAAATTTAAACTCAAAGTCGTCACGTGTTAAAAGGACAGTTAGCGGTATATCAAGAATGGGTATGAAGCTTGGGCTTACCGGAAAACTGCCAAAACAACGGGTGTTTATGAAAATAAGAACAGACCTTTATACAGATGAGGAAAAAGAATTCATTCGTAAAAACTATCTGAAGATGACAAACATAGAAATTGCTAAAAAGCTAAACAGAACTGACTACGGAATTCGTGAAATAGCAAAAAGAATGGGTCTAAGGGGCTCACCTGATAAAAGACATTTATGGAAAAGAGGTAATCCTGAAACTTTTTACTCTGAAGAGGAGAAAAATTTTATCCGCAAAAACTATCTGAAGATGACAAACGAACAACTTGCCCGGAAATTAAATAAAACTGTTAATAGTATTGGAAGTACTATTAGCCGGATTGGACTTGCAGGGCATCCCAAAAGAAGAGAAAATTTAAAACTAATTAGAAGTCAAAGCAGATAAAAAATATTATAGTATAGATTGTATTTTCTCAAATCAAATTGAAAACCTTAGTAACTCATCAAAAAGCCGCTACGGTGAACCTTATTAGCATATTATCAGGTATAGTGGACTCACTCTTTATCCCTGCCTTGCCGGCAGGCAGGTCAGATGGGTGTTTCTCTTTCTTCATATCACTACTTCCCATTCCCACTCAATCCTTCAACTATCTCTTTAAAGCTTGCAAGCCCAGCTTCTAGATTTTCAACTATCTCCAGTGCAAGCACATCTGGATCGGGAAGGTTATCCATATCACCAAGACTATCATCTTTCAACCAGAAGATGTCAAGATTGGTTTTGTCTCTTGCTACAATTTCATCATAAGTAAATTTCTTGAATCGTTCTATTTCTTTGCGCTTAAATCTGTTTTGCGGATTGTAAGATTCAACAAAGTCTTTCAAATCATCATACTTCATCTGTTGGGTTTTTAACGTGAAGTGTATGTTTGTTCTGAAGTCATATATCCAGACTTCCTTTGTCCAGGGAGTTTTTGCTGCAGGTTTGTTGTCAAAGAAAATAACATTTGCTTTTACACCCTGCGCATAAAATATTCCCGTTGGCAACCGTAGAATTGTATGCAAGTCTGTAGTATCTAGCATTCTTTTTCTTACAGTTTCGCCGGCACCGCCTTCAAATAAAACGTTATCGGGAACAACGACTGCAGCTTTTCCATCGGCCTTTAGCATTGAACGAACGTGCTGGATAAAGTTTAGCTGTTTGTTTGATGTTGTTGTCCAGAAATCTTGGCGTTCGTATGTGAGTGTATCTTTACTCTGTGTTCCATCCTCATTTGTAATTGTCATACTGCTCTTTTTACCAAACGGAGGATTTGTAAGCACATAATCAAACTTTTCTGATGGTGAAACGAGTAAGCTGTCTGCTCTTTCAATTGGTGGTTCGCTGTTTAGGTCGCCAATGTTGTGCAGATATAAATTCATTAAACAAAGTCTTGCTGCATTTGGGACAATTTCCCATCCCGAAAAGGTTTTGAACTTAAGAAATTCTTTTTCTGATTTATCCAGCTTGAATTTCTTTTCATCAGAAATAAAATCATAAGCTGCAAGAAAGAAACCGCCCGTACCACAGGCTGGATCAGCAATTGTTTTCTTTGGTTCAGGTCTTATGCATTCAACCATTGCTTTTATCAGAACACGGGGCGTAAAATATTGTCCGGCACCTGATTTTGTGTCTTCGGCATTTTTCTCAAGCAGACCTTCATAAATGTCGCCTTTAACATCAGCACCGAGCACAACCCAGTTTTCATCATCAATCAGTTGAATGAGTTTATAAAGCTTTGCCGGATCCTGGATTTTATTCTGAGCTTTAAAGAATATTTCTCCAATCATTCCCTTTTCTTTGCCAAGCTCATTTAGGATTTTTATGTAATGCACTTCAAGCTCTGCACCGCTTTTGTTTTGCAGACTTTCCCAATTAAGCTTTTTAGGAATTTGGATTTCTCTGTTGTATGGCGGCTTAGAATACTCATCTGCCATTTTAAGAAAGAGAAGATATGTAAGCTGCTCTACATAATCTCCGTAGCTTACGCCATCGTCTCTTAATGTATGGCAGTAATTCCAGACTCTTTGAACTATTGATGCTGTTGTCATTAATTTTCTTTTTTGGTTAATGTTATTCGCCTTTAATCCAAATGTCGCCTTTACAAAATAGTTTTGGAGTTTCAAAAATTACACGATAAACGCCAGTGACTCCAATCGTATTAGTATTTAACATAAATTCATACACTCCGGCATTTAAAACATCATTTACTAATACAGCAACTATTTTCTGATTATAGTTAATCACATAAATATAAACTTCTGTAGTTTCAGGTATAGAAAATCGAATCGCTATTGAGCCACCAAGTGTGGTTGGATTAGGATACGCCGGACCAAAACTATATCCCATTGGATAAATTATACTATCAGGTTTAACATTCTCGCGATAAAAATAACACCAATCTGTAGGATCTACTTTTATCGGTTCGGGACCACCCTCTAATGTAAATGTTATTCCTTTGAAGCCTTCACCAAAATAAGTTGGGTCAAATAGTGAACTCTCGTCACTGCACGAGGTTATTAAAATAACAATTGTTGAAAAAATTATTAAACTTCTCATATAAATCAGTTAAAATAAATTCGAATATTTAATACTTGTTCCGATTCAAAGATTTCTGCATCTGCAATATCATAAGTCGGAGAAAAGTCTTCGTCTGTTTTCACATAATTCAATTTCATTTCTGCACTTACGCTGAACCATTCCGAAACAAAATATTCACCACCAAATACTAAAGACAAAATCAAATCACTGTACGTCTCATCTCCGCCTGATACCATATTATCTTTTACTCTTGCGCCGATGTATGGTGTTACAACAAAATTATTCAAACGATAAATCAAACCTAAACCCAATTTCCAGGCTGTTGCACTGTTATCTTCAATATCAATTGATTGGAAACCTATTTGAGGTTCTATTGAAAAATCATCGGATAAAAAAACCGTTGCACCAAGTTCATTGCTGTATGAAGAAAGGTTACCACTGTAACCTATACCAAATTTTCCAGATTTATCCTGCTGTGCAAATGATTCAAGTACGCAAATCATTGTAAGCATCAATAAAATAATTATTATTTTTTTCATAATGACTCCCTTTGTTGGTAGAACTGTTGAATATATTTATCTCTTTTTATTTCTTAATTTTTAATTAAACCAGCTTCCCCTCAAACGCTTGTTTGAGTATTGATTGCCTTAATGCTGCTGACTTTTCCAGACTATCATCTATCGCTTTTTCTAGATTGTCTACTTCTGAAAACCGCTTTTCTATTTCTTCTACGATTTGGGTTTGTTGAAGCAAACTTGGAAAAGGTATATTAGTATTTTTTACCAAAGTAAGATTAAGATTTGGTTGGACTCCGCCCGAAGACAGCATTCTCATGTCCTCATAATTTTTTATAAGAAACCACTTAACAAATTTTAATGATCCAATATATTTTTTATCCAAAACTATTGCAGCCATTGCTTGGTTTATTGTTGATTCAAACATTAGTTGAGTACATTTACCTCGTGTTTTCCCTTCACCATAGAGTGCAACTAATAACGTATCTTTTGGATAAACTTTTAAGCGATATTCTTCTTTTGCTTTCTTTGTGATAAATTCATTTGCGGAATAAACAAACATTTCATTTACAACACTACTTGTCAGCCAAGGTATTGTTCCATTCGTGTAATATTCTTGCTTTGAGCGAAGCGGTGTAACACCTGTACCAATCTTTCCCAATTCCCCCAACTTCACCCATTTCCAGCCTTCAGGTAGACCATTAGATCCTGAAACAAGTTCAGGATGACCTGCGGTCAGCTTACCATTAAAAGCAGAAGAAAGAACACTCTGCCGGTAAAGTTTAATTTGTTCTTTTGCTTTTTTAAGTGAAGCAACTCCGCTGTCCAATCCGCTGAAGAGTTCTTCTATCTTCTCAACAATTTTTTTCTGCTCTGGAAGTGGTGGGAGTGGAATGTTTAGACCCCAAAATGAATTTGGTTCAATATGAGGAATTCCGACGCCTTTAGGATTTAGATTAATTCGCTTATAGTATTGTTGAATAAAATAGAAAAGAAAAGGATCTATGTGTGCTTCACTTTTTATTTTTGCTAACGTTGATCCAATAGCGCCTTTAATTCCACGGCCAACAAGTCCACATCTCGCTCCATCCCAAACAATTAGAACATCTTCTGGTTCACAAAGAGTACATTTAATTCCATCAGTATAGTTATCTATACCTCTTTTTTCAAAAGCTTTTATATCTACATAGGGAACAGAAAATTTCTCATTCTTTTCTGTTGATTGGCTTTTAGGTTTTTTACCTTTGTAACTCTTTGCAACTTCACCAAGTTTGACCCAAGACCAGCCCGCTTTTAAGCGAGGTAAATTGGGGGGAAGGTTGTTAGTCATTAAAAAGTGACCTCAACCTCGGGCATTTCATCGTAAGTTCTTCCATTCAACATTCTGCCTGTTTTCTTCTTATTCGTTCCACCCCACTGTTTAAAGAAAAACTTAACATCAGCTTTTTCACATTTATCGAAGATTTCATAAACCCATTCCTGCTTCATTGGTCTGGGTTTTCTTCCGCTTTCACCACCAACAATCACCCAATCTATTTTGTTTAATTTTAACTTTGTTAAAGGACCCAGCAGAGGTTCAAGAGAAAGGAATTTTGTTTTAGCTTTAGTCTTTCTGAGATAATCTACTCTCCATAATTCCTTTTCATTTTCAATAGAAACACCCATCCAGATATTATGCGTCCAATTAAGTTTTTTCTGGTAATCAAAAAGAATATCAGCACGTTTTGTCAAAACCTGAAAAACGTGTTGAGGATTATCATTCATTACCTTAAATATTCTCTGAATGAAATCAAGTGGAATGTCTTTATGAAATAAGTCGCTCATTGAGTTAACAAAAACAATTTTAGGAGTTCTCCAAGCGTAAGGAATTTTTAATGTGTCTTCGTGTAAAGTTAGTTTAAACCCATTTTTATATTTCTCTTGTCCCATAGCTTTTAGACGTCTTGCCATTACTTCAGCATAACAGAACTTACATCCTTGTGATACCTTGTTACAGCCGGTGGTAGGATTCCAGGTTAATTCAGTCCATTCAATTCTTGATTGAGCCAATCTAAACACCTTTGATTATTTGGTTTGCAATTTTAACAGCATTTCTATTATTGGAAGCAAAAGCAAAATGAAAAATAGGAAATCCGTGGTTATTATCTAATCGTAGCGGTTTGCTAATAGTATAATCCCAAATTGTATTTAATCTTTTCAAATACAAGTATGAAATTTTCTCTATCGGTTGCAAAACTTTTCTTGTAATATCTGTTTCACCAAAAAGTGTATCCTCAACTTTAGTCTCATAAAATTCTTTCCTGATTTGATCCTCACTCAATCCAAAAAAGGATTGTAGCTTTTTTAAGAACTTTAGTTCACCTTTTTTATCCAGTAACCTGTTTACAATTACTCCTGTCGGCACCAGAATCCAAATATCTGATCTTGTTCCTTTTAAATATTCAATCGAATCCCAGTCTATCTGCATTCCAAAAGGATCGAGGAAAATTAAAGCCGAATATTTTTTCGTCTTTAGAACTGTTGCCAATTCAATTAACCATTTATTTGCATTCCCAGTGCGAAATGCTAAAGATTTACCCCTCGACATTTCAAGTGGCTTTAATCTCGCTTCTAACTTTTTAATGGATGTCTTTTTAGTATCGATGAAATAATAATAATCAAATATCAAATCATCTTTTATTGACAATACTCTTTCTGCTGAACTTTTATAAACTCTTTCATCTTCTGCAGTAAGTTTTAACTGAGTAAATAATTCGCTCTTCTCCTTTTTCCTTGACCCACTACCTGCAAATCCATCAAAATAAATTGTCTTCCAGTAAGGATTTTGTTTCATTATTGTAAGGTAGGACCACACATATTTTGAAAAAGCATCTAACTTTTTTTCTGTCCACTTTCCTCCCCATTCTCCTGTGGGTTCTTTAACAATGGATATTTTGCTCATTTAATACTCCGAAATATTACGCTGCTAATTCTTTATTTATTTCCTCAATTAGCTTTTCAGTTTCTCCACCAAACAGTTGATAGAATTTACCAAGTCCGCCTTCATCAACAAACGGAGAAAGTTCAAAGTCATCTTTTTCAATTCTAACTGAAGAGACAATATGTTCTTTAACCATTCTCAGCCATTCCATTTGTTCTTCGGTAAACTGTACGTGTCCTGCATTCTTCTTAAAAACCCAGTCCTTAAAATTACGGTTAATTATTTCACTGTATGGCTCAAGTGTATTGTCAAGCTCCAGTTCAAATCTTATAAGAGAAATTATATCTGTCAGCATTCTTTGCGGTGTTCTCGCTCTAACAAGATTTGATTTTACCCGCTGGTATGCGTTCCAGATTTGCTCAAGGCTTAAGTTATAAGGTGGATTCGTTAAAGCATCACGCAATTCTTTTATCATCTTATATGTAAGCTCTTTTCTGCGTTCAGGCTGGGAGTAAAGAATCTTTAATGCAATTATCTCATCCTTATTCTCATCAATAAACTTCCGGAAGTTGTTAATTATATCTTCAGAGTTTTCTTTTGCCTGAGTATCAAAACCGGAGTGAATAATTCTGTCAGGATTCGTTTCATCAATTATCTGGTAAATTTTCTGACGGACAGTTTCAATGAAATCGCGAAGCTTCGGGTTATCAAAGGGATGAACAACGGACTGGATGATTGGCTGCATAACTGAATCAATTTGTTCTTTTGTCGGCTCCTCATTGGGGGACAGATTACTAATCTGTTCTACACAGTTTAATTGGTAATCGGGATCGTACGTATTTGCAAGATCACCGGCTATCTCAGTAATATCTTTTCCACCGGCAAGCTCTTTAAATTTTTCTCTGTCCGTATCAGAAATCTGTTTATCCATTCTTATCAACCGTGACGCAAGAGAAGAAAAATTAGCTTCATCCGGCTGGAGAATTACCATCTTCATAAGGTCTTTCAGCGGGACGGAAGGTTTCTTATCAATTACCGGGTAATCAACCTTAACAGATTTAAATACTCCTACAGCATCCACAATATAGAATCTTTCCTTTTTCAGCTTTGCGCTTGGCGTTACTTTAATAAGCTCATCTTTGCTGAATGAACGAGTTCCTCTGCCAATCATCTGCTGAAAGTAATTACGTGAACGGACATCACGCATAAATATTAAAACTTCAATCGGTTTTACATCCGTTCCTGTTGCTATCATATCAACCGTAACAGCAATACGTGGATTGTACGCCGTCCTGAACTGCTGAAGAATTGATTCCGGATCTTCATCTACAGCTTTATAAGTTATCTTTTTGCAGAAATCATTTCCTTCCCCAAACTCCTCGCGGACAATGTGGACAATATCTTCAGCGTGACTGTCGGTCTTTGCAAAGATCAGAGTTTTAGGAACCTCGAATCCTTCATCTCTTTCAGGATAGAATTCTGCTCTTAAAACTCTTTTATATTCTCTGATGATATTCCTAATTGTGCTTGGATTAACAATATCCCTGTCAAGCTGGTTGCCTTCATAGTTAACTTCATCATCAAGCTGTCGCCATTCCTTTTTTCGTGTCATCTTGTTTCTTAAATCAACATACTGCTTTGCTTTGATCGTTGCACCCTGTGCTGTTATTTCCGTTTCGATTGTGTAAACATCATAACCAACATTCACTTTATCGGCAATTGACTGCTTAAGTGTGTATTCACTTACAACATTTTCGTGGAAGAAAGCATAAGTGCGTTTATCAGGAGTAGCAGTTAAGCCAATCATAAAACAATCGAAGTAATCCAGAACCTGTTTCCATAGATTATAGATTGAGCGATGACATTCATCAATGATTATAAAATCAAATGTTTCGATAGGAATATTCGGTGTGTAAGAAACGTCAACCGGTTTATCAATTGTTTTGGATTCATAAGGAGATTCATCTTCAAGAGATTCATCCAGCTCTTTTCCTTTAAGGATTGAATACATTCTTTGAATCGTGCTGATACAAACCTGTGCTGATGGATCAATGAAGTTTGAGCGAAGCCGCTGCACAGTGTAGAGTTCAGTGAAAAGTCTTTTATCATCACTTGGCTTGTATGCCTGGAATTCCTGTTCAGCTTGCTTACCGAGATTTCTTGTATCGACAAGAAATAAAATCTTTTTTGCTTTTGCAAATTTTAATAGACGATAAACGGAAGTAATTGCACAAAAGGTCTTTCCTGCGCCTGTTGCCATCTGCACAAGTGCACGAGGTTTATTTTCAGCAAATGACTGTTCCAGATTTATGATAGCATTGAACTGGCAAACACGAAGTCCGGTAGAACTAAGTGTCGGAAACTTTTTTAATCTTCCTCTTAGAGATTCTTCCTGCTTAGACCATTCATATAGAGTTTCAGGTTTATGGAAGTGAAATATCTCTCTTTGTCTTGGTGATGGATCACGTGCATCAGTAAAATAAGTTTCATTTCCTGTGGATTCATACTGGAATGGAAGGATTTCATCTTTACGAATGAATTTTAGATTATCAGCAGAATAACGAGTAGTCTGATCGTGAACTGCACTTAGAGTTATTCCTTCTTTCTTAGCTTCAATAACACCAAGGGGTTTGCGATCAATGAAAAGTATGTAATCAGCGGAACCAGATTCGGTGGGATATTCTCTGACAGCTATACCTAATCCTGCAGAAGGATTTATAGATTTATAATCCTGGACAATCCAACCAGCTTGCAGTAGCTGCTTGTCAATATTTTCTCTGGCTTTTTGTTCGGGTGTCAGCAATCAATTCCTTGATGATTATTGACGAATAAATTATGTATGTCTAACTCATCAACTCTGTGCTTTGGAAATTCCCCAATCGATGTGTAATAAAACGTATCTGAAATATTCACTGTAAAAATAAAGAAATCAATCTGTTTTAGCGAAGAGTTTTTTTTACGATTCAGAGCGATGTCTTATCATTTCTTGAATAAGAAAATGGTAGAAATCTAATATCTAACAAAAAAAAGAGCGAGTCAGTGCTCGCTCCTTCATAAAAACAAAATTTATTTATTAAGGCATCACCGCATCGTATTTTGAGGAGTGTGGTGGGTCTATCTTTTTAAGCCTTGCAAACATTTCGGGGTCAGGATAATCTCTGAGATAATCAATTAATTCTCCATACTTCGCATCAAAAAAAGTTCTTACATATACGCTATTAATATTTCCGATCTTTTCATACATAATCCACAACACATTTACGAGACCTGCAATCTTTGGTTGTCCGAGCTGCTTATTCTGGCTGAATATGTCAATGCCATAGTGATAATCGAAAATGGAATTTCTAAAGAATGTGTAAGTCGCAGATAAAATGTCATTGACCAGTCCCCATCTGCTATAAGATGCGCTGCTGGATTGCCAGCCAAGACTCGCCCCGCTGTTCGAACCTAAATTCACAATATCCTGAGCACGTTTGAAGTAAACTGTCCCGCCGCTCAGTTCAAATGTATCCATATCCATCCCGATTATTATTAACGCATAATAATCAAGAAAACTTGTTAGCGGATCAAAAGAAGTTTGATTAGCATAGAGCGCCTGCCCTTTTTGATATTTGAACTGCCACTGACCATCGTTGACAGTTAAAATAGGCGAGTTATTTGTTGACCGAAAAATTGGTCTTTGACTTATAATAACTATCTGTGCAGAGTAATCAATATCACTGCTTGCACCGGTGAAGAAGATGCTCATCGAGCAGTCAATTTTCTGGGCATAATCTTCATTCGTATATCGTGTAGTGTTCATGTAGTTTTCAATAACACCTGCAAAGTCAACTAAAAGTTCGCGGTTATTTACAGGTAAATTCTGGAAGTTAACTTCCACCCGGCAATTTAGTTCCTGAGCGAAAGTTGTAGAGGATAAAAACAATAAAAATAATACTGTATATTTCATTACTTACTCTTAGAAATTTGTAGTTTTAACCCGTTAGATATAAACCTGAATTACACATTAGATAAATTGTTACTTATCTAACGGGTTTAACCCGTTGGATATTTCCTCTTAAAGGACTAGAACAATATTTTGACCATCTAACGGTTTAAATATAGGAATTTAGTTATACTGACTCAACAAATTAAAAAGCACACTCTATGAGAAAAGTTTTTACCCTTTATCTGCTTCTTATTCTGAATTCACTGATTTACCCGCAATACAATCCCGGGGCAAGACAAATTTCTTTGGCAAACTCCGATGTAGCATTATCAAATGATGTATTTTCTATATTCAACAATCCGGCAGGACTTGCACAGTTGAACTGGAGAGAAGTTGGTATTTATTACTCCCCCGCTCCATTCGGTTTAACAGAATTATCAAACGGTTATGTTGCTTACAATGAGCCATTTAATTTTGGTTCAATTAGTATTGGTGGAATGACATACGGTTTTGATCTCTACCGTGAATCAAAAGTGGTGCTTGGTTACTCTTACAATTATGAAAATATTTTATTCGCCGGAGCCACAGTTAATTATCATACTTATTCAATTCAGAATTACGGAAGCACAAGTGCAATTTATTTTAATGTCGGCGGTCTTGTTTACATACTTGATGAACTACGCTGGGGATTTGTTGTAACTAATCTCAACAGAGCATCGATTGCTGATATTGATGATCAAATTCCAATGATTCTTTCAACCGGTTTTAGTTATGATATTCTCCAAAATTTTTCTTTGAATTTTGCGTTAGAAAAAGATATCAGTTATAATCCTTCAGTCCAATTTGGAATTGAGTATGACATAATTGAATATCTTTCTTTGCGAGCCGGCACTTCGAATGACCCGTCAAGATTTACAGCAGGACTTGGAATTAACTATTCAATCTTCAGTCTTGACTATGCATTCTTCACTCATCAGGATCTTGGTTTAACGCATCAGGCAGGAATAATATTAAGTTTCGGAAAAGAAGGAAGCCGGTCATCAGCCGTTCGACGATATTTAAATTCAAGCGAATAAAATTCCCTAAGTACTTTGAAACGAATTTTTTTCATATTGGTTCCTACATTTTTTCTTTCGGGCATTGCCGTTGAAGAAATATTTTCTCAAACAGATTCGACTTACCTGAGAACGGAAGAAATTCTTGAAGATATTCTGCAGGAACCAGTCGGTGATATTGATGAATCAGATTTGTACGACCAGCTTGAGCAATTACTGCTCAACCCGATAAATATTAACATCGCAACAATAGAAGAACTAGTACAGATTCCCTCCATTGATATTTCAACAGCGAGATTAATTATCGACCATCGAAAAAAGTATGGTTATTTCTTTTCATTAAACGAACTTAATTCAATTGAAAATCTCGATAAGGAGCTGGTAAAAAAAATCACTCCGTTCCTTCGTATCGATAAAAAACCTTCTGAAGTAGTTGAACCACCCGGAAAAATGGAGACTATCACCTCACAAACAAATGTTCTTTTAAGAAGCAGGTTCATAAATGCTCTCCAAACAAATGAAGGCTTCTTAAAAAACAGGTTTGAAGGAACTAAGCCAAAAATTTACAATCGCTTGTTAGTTAAGTATAGGAATCAATTCCAGGCCGGATATCTTACTGATAAAGATGCCGGAGAAAGTGCAATAAATGAATTCTCAACTTTTCACATCGCTGTTAATGATATTGGTGTTATACACAGGGCAGTTATAATGGATTACTTTCTTGAGTTTGGGCAAGGATTAACTTTCTGGAGTCCTTATGCATACGGCAAAGGTGCAGATGCAGTGGTTCCAGTGAGAAGAAATGACAGAATAATAAGACCATACACAAGCTCAACTGAAAATAATTTTTTCAGAGGAGGAGCGGCGGCTTTTAATCTGGGTGATTTTATTTTATCCGGTTTTTACTCTTATAACTATTTTGATGCAAATATTGACAGCACAACCGGCAAAATCACTTCAACTCCCGTTGATGGACTTCACAGAACTCCGAATGAAATTAATAAACGAAAAACTGCAAGTGAAAAGATGATCGGAGGAAGAATTGATTACAGATTTGAGAATATTCTACATCTTGGTGCTATCTACTATCAATCCAGTTTCAGTAACGAATTTCAACCAACCAATGTGTATGATATTTCAGGAGATAAATTTAATTATACCGCTGCCTCCTATTCTATTTTATTTAATCGATTCAATTTTTCCGGTGAGTTTTCATACAACGGCACTTCTGTTGCCTCGATAAATATGTTTCAATTTTTAATAAGTAATGACTTTACTTTCATCACATCGGTTAGAAGCTATCCTAGAAATTTTAACAGTCTCCACGGTTATGCTTTTGGAGAAAGGAACGGTGCTACAAATAATGAATTTGGAATTTACACAGGATTCAGATGGAGGACTCCGATTGGTCTGCTAAACTTTTACTACGATCAGTTCAAATTTCCTTATGCTACATTTTTCAATCCTAACTCAACTCAGGGTGATGAATACTTAGTAGATTTCCTTACAAAGCCAATTCGAAAACTTGAATTAAGAGCACGATATAAATATGAAAATAAGGATATCACCAAGCTGGTTGATAATTCAAAAAGCATCGTTAAAAGATTACGGCAGGTATTTCGGGGGGAAATTATTTATTCAATCTCCAACAAAATCAGACTGAGAGGAAGATTTGAATACAACACATTCAGAGTTGCTCAAACAGGTGAGGATGAAAATGGCTATTTGATTTTCCAGGATGTAAGATATTCACCAACAAGTAATTTCAATCTTTACGGAAGAATTATTTTCTTCAAAACCGATTCATTTGGCTCGGCGATATATGAATATGAAAATAACCTGACAGGAGTATTAACAAATATTCCGCTTTTCAATGAAGGAATAAGATGGTATTTGCTTTTAAGATATAGACCTTACAAGCTGGTAACTATATCTGCGAAATATTCTGAAACCTACAAACCTATTGAAAAATCTCTCGGCTCCGGGGATAGCAGAATACCCGGTAACCTGGATAATATTTTATCAGTTCAACTTGATTTAAACTTTTAATAACTCAGATAGCCTTTATTGTAATAAAATTTTTCATATATTTTTATCCAGTATTCTAATTCGTTACAATTCAATATATTTAGATAGCTAAATCAAAAGTGTTTTCAGCGCAGCTAAGTCCTTCACGTAATGATTTAGGTTAGTGACGCGTTAAAATAATTTACACTAATTATTGAAATAATTTATTTCACACAAGATTTTGGAAAAACTGACTTTATGCAAAGCTCAAAAATAGATTTCATTTCAAAGTATAATAATCTTATTAATGTCGCACTGGCTGCCTCAGGTGAATTCCCTGGAAATTTATGTGATTATCTTGTCAGTGAATTCGATCTTGAAGCAGTTGTGCTTGTAAAAATAAAAGAGAATGGATTTGAGTTTTTAGGTAAATCATCCTCTGCAAAGAAATCTTACGATATTAATTCTAAATTATTGTGTACACATTGCAACTCTTTAAATTTTAATTCAACTGAAACGAAATTTGAGAGTAGTCCGCAATGCGAATTTCAAGCCAGTGATGTTGTTTTAAATGAAGCGTGTTTGCATATAAGTATTACTGATAGTGAGCGCGTATTACTCAAGATTGCAAAAAAATCTGAATTTTCACAAAAAGATAAAGACAACTTTGTTATAGTTGGAAATACTATAAGAAATTTATTACGACTCTGGATGGGGAAAAAAGGAAGCCTGAGTAATTCAGTTAGTGAAATTATTGCATCAATCAGCTCTGAGTTAAGAGCACCAACTAATAGTATTTTGGGATTTGCTTCCCTGATTACTGATGAAAAGTTATCACAGGCACAATTGGAATACCTTGCTACTTTAAAGGAAAACTCTCATGAATTACTCTCGCTTTTAAATGATGTTATAGACCTGGCAAAACTTGAGACCGATAGAAGCAGTTCTGAGCTAACACAAATAAATTTATCCCAATTTTTTAATGAAATAATCAGAGTCTTTGAAGATAAAATTGACCGTAATAAAATAGAAATAATTACAAATATTGATAAGAACCTTCCTGTATCTGTAAAAGTTAACCCGCATAAATTAAGATATATCGTAGTTAATTTGCTTACTAATTCTCTAAGGTTAACTGAAAGAGGAAAAATTACTTTAAGTGCATTCTCTTCTGAAAAGAACCATCTAAAAATCAGAATTTCTGATACAGGAACAGGACTTCCGAACGACAAGTTAAAAGCAATATTTGCTCCTTATTCCCTGATTGATCAATATGTAAATACAATTGGCGGCACAACCGGCCTCGGCTTAACTCTTGTAAAAAGATACATCGATTTCCTTAATGGTGAACTCGAAATTTCCAGTACCATCGGAAAAGGCACTACTTTTAATCTTAATATTCCGGTTGAAGAGATTACTGCGATAGAAGAACAAATCAGCACGCTTCCAAAACCTGATTTTACAAACAAAGTGCTGGTTGTTGAAGATGATTATGCGACATCAAAACTTCTGGGTAATTATTTAAACAAATGGGGTTATGAACCCACGATTGTAAATTCTGCAGAGCAAACTCTGAAGATTCTTGAGAAAGAACAATTCCTTGCGATATTAATGGATATAGTTTTACCAGACGCAAATGGTCTGGAACTTTTGCAGAGAATTCGTGAGATTAAAAATTCCCAGAAAACTCCGGTTGTTATTTGTTCGGTAGAAGCAGAACAGCAAAGAGCTTTTCTGATGGGTGCTGTTGAATATTTTGTTAAACCAATAAATTATAAATTCCTTGTAGAAGTTTTAACTCACTACCGCTTAAGGAAAGATTCACACATTTTGATTGTTGATGATGATATCCCGACTTTAAATTTAATAAAGGAAGCTGTTGATCAGGCAGGATTCAAAGCAGTTGCCCAATCAGATTCTACCAGGGTGATGGATCTCATTCAAAATATCTCACTTGATCTTGCTATAATTGATCTTGATATGCCTGAAATAAGCGGTGTTGAACTTATTGAAATGATTAAATCCAATGAGCAGTTTAAAAACCTGCCGATCATTATTTACACAGGCAAAGAAGGTTTAGATGAAGATATAAAAAGAATTGACGGATTGTTCGAGAACCTTTTGCATAAGAGCAGCACAAACATTGAGAATTTGCAGGACACAATTACTGCAATGATTAATCGTTATGAGGAACCGGCTACACCTGAAGAAGTGAAAGAGAAAAAGGATACCGTTAAAATTTTACTGGTTGAAGATTATAAACATTCTCAGATAATTGTTACCCGCCTTCTTAAGAAAAATGATTTTGACTCAATTGTTGTTGTTGAAAACGGGCAGGAAGCTCTCGATGCTGTGAAGCAGCAGTATTACGATTTAATCCTGATGGATATGCAAATGCCTGTAATGAATGGCTTTGAAGCAACCAGAAAAATCAGGGAACTTAAGGAGTATAAAGACACACCAATTGTTGCATTAACTGCATTTGCAATGAAAGGTGACAGAGAAAAATGTCTTGACGCCGGCGCTACAGATTATATTCCGAAGCCAATCGACAGTCACGAGTTTATACAAAAAGTTAAATACTACACCGAGAACAAATTGGTTGCAAAGTCTTAATATCGATCTTTTTCCATTCGTAGCTTTTTACCTGTTTACTTCTTTATTTTTGATTTCAAATTATTTGTTCAATCAGAAAGAAAATGAATAAAACAAATCCAAGAGTACGGTTTGCCCCAAGTCCAACAGGATATCTGCATATTGGCGGGTTAAGAACTGCTCTATACAATTATCTGTTTGCAAAAAATCATAATGGAAAGCTGATACTCAGAATTGAGGATACCGACAGAAAAAGATTTGTTGAAGGAGCGGTTGAAAATCTTATTGACACTTTAAACTGGGCAGGAATTAATTTCGATGAAGGTCCTGGTTTCGGTGGCGGCTATGCTCCATATCTTCAATCCGAACGACTTCAGGTTTATAAAGAACTGGCACTAAAATTAATCTCTGAGGGAAAAGCATACTATTGCTTCTGCACTCCTGAACGACTCGAAAAGCTTAAAGAAGAACAGCAAAAGCAAAAACTGCCCCAGGCAAAATATGATAAGCATTGCCTTCATCTTTCGAAAAATGAAATTGATGAAAAACTGAATTCTAATATTCCTTTTGTTATCAGGTTAAATGTTCAGCCGGATCAAAAAGTAATTTTTAATGATGTGATAAGAGAGACAGTTGAGTTCGATACAAATAACATTGATGACCAGGTATTACTGAAAAGTGATGGTTATCCAACTTATCATCTTGCCAATGTTGTTGATGATCATTTAATGGAAATAACTCACGTGATAAGAGGCGAAGAGTGGCTTTCATCAACGCCGAAGCATATTATTCTTTATGATTATTTCGGTTGGGAGAAACCAATCTTTGCTCACCTTCCACTTCTTCTTAATCCGGATAAATCAAAATTAAGCAAAAGACAGGGCGATGTTGCTGTTGAAGATTACAGAGAGAAAGGTTACCTAACAGAAGCATTAATAAATTTTGTTGCTTTGTTAGGCTGGAACTTTGGTGATGATAAAGAATTTTATGAGATGAATGAACTGATTGAAAAATTTTCTCTCGAAAGAGTTCACAAAGCCGGAGCAGTCTTCAATCTTGAAAAATTAAATTGGATTAATTATGAACATCTCAGAAGAAAGCCTGATTCCGAAGTCCTCAAAATGTTAAGAGCAGAAATTGAAAAATCTGAATTCAAAAGTAATATTTACAGCGAAGATTATCTTCTCAAAGTAATTGGAGCAATGAAGGAAAGAGTATCTTTTGTTAAAGAATATTTAACAAAAAGCCCTTACTTCTTTACAGCTCCTGAAAGTTATGAAGAACAAAATCTTAAGAAAAGATGGCAGGAAGATTCTGCAGAATTGCTGAACAAATTAAAAGAACGATTTGAAAAATTAGCAGATCCATCAAAAGAAGATTTTGAAAAAGCATTGGACGAGATTGCAAGCCATCTAAGTATTAATAAAGGTAAACTTGTTCACCCGCTGAGGATAGCAGTTTCCGGAGTTGGTGAGGGACCGGGAGTTTATGACATTATATCTGTTCTTGGAAAAGATGAAACCATTTCCAGAATAAATACTGCATTAAAAAAATTGAATTAAAAATCAGATTAAAATTTTATGAGCGAAGAAAAATTAAACGGTGAAAGTAAAAAACAATCTAACTTCATCAGAGACATAATAGATGAAGATTTGAAATCAGGCAAACATAAAACAGTTCATACACGATTTCCTCCTGAACCGAATGGATATTTGCATATCGGTCACGCGAAATCTATCTGCCTGAATTTTGGTTTGGCAATCGATTACAATGGGAAATGCAATCTTCGCTTTGATGATACAAATCCAACTAAAGAAGAACAGGAATATGTTGATTCAATAAAAGAAGATATTAAATGGCTTGGTTTCGATTGGCAGGACAGAGAATATTATGCCTCGGATTATTTTGAGCAATTATATGAATATGCCATAACGTTAATTAAAAAAGGAAAAGCTTATGTGGATTCATTGACGGCTGATCAGATAAGAGAAACGAGAGGAACACCAACCGAAGCCGGTAAAGAAAGTCCATACAGAAATCGGAGCGTTGATGAGAATCTTGATCTCTTCGAAAAGATGAAAAATGGTAAGTTTAAGGAAGGTGAATACGTTTTGCGAGCCAAGATTGATATGGCATCTCCAAATCTGAATATGCGTGATCCGGTGATGTACAGAATTCTTCACAAATCACATCACAGAACAGGAAGCAAATGGTGCATTTACCCAATGTATGATTGGGCTCATGGTCAATCAGATTCGATTGAAAGAATAACACACTCGCTTTGCACACTGGAATTTGAAAACCACCGCCCGCTATATGATTGGTTCGTTCAGGAGCTTGAGATTTATCCACCTCGACAGATTGAATTTGCCAGACTTAATCTCAGCTACACGATTATGAGCAAAAGAAAACTTCTTTCACTCGTTGAAGGAAAATTGGTCGACGGCTGGGATGACCCAAGATTGCCAACTATTTCCGGATTGAGAAGACGCGGCTATACACCTGAATCAATAAGAAATTTTTCTGAACGAGTTGGTATGGCGAAACGTGAAAATACTATTGATGTGTCTTTGCTTGAATTTAGTGTTCGTGAAGATTTGAATTTGAAAGCAAAGCGAGTGATGGCTGTTCTGAATCCATTAAAGGTTGTAATCACAAATTATCCCGATGACCAAACTGAAGATCTTGAGGCAGTTAATAATCCCGAAGATTCTTCAATGGGAACCAGGTCGCTTCCGTTTTCAAAAGAAATTTTTATTGATAAAGATGATTTTAGAGAAGTGCCGCCGCCAAAATTTCATCGTTTATCTCCCGGCAAGGAAGTACGGCTTCGATATGCATATATAATAACCTGTGATGAAGTTATTAAAGATAAAAATTCTGGTGAGGTAATAGAGCTAAGATGCACCTACTTCCCTGATACAAAATCCGGTTCAGGCACTAGTTCAAAAAAAGCAAAAGGAACAATTCACTGGGTTTCTGCACAACACGCATTTGAAGCTGAAGTCAGGCTTTACGATCGGTTATTTTCTGTTGAAGATCCTGAAGGTGAAGAAGGGAAAGAATTTACTGAATTTCTAAATCCGAATTCGCTTGAAATATTAAACAACTGTAAACTTGAGCCTTCTTTGAAAAATGCTTTAGCTGGGGAAAAATTTCAGTTTGAACGAATTGGTTATTTTTGTGTTGATGCGAAGTACAGTAAGGTAAATTTACCGGTGTTTAACCGTATAGTTACGCTTAGAGATTCCTGGGCTAAAATTGAACAGGCAGGTAAAAATTAAATTTCACATCATCATCGTGATGTTTATTGTTTAAGAATTGTTTTCCCTGGAGAAAAAATTCTTTAAGCTAAGTGAGCTTTAGCTAACAAACTTATAAAGATTCAGCAGCTTTAATAAATTATTGATTGCTTCTCTATCGAATGGATTAGGTATTTTACTGATGTCTCTGTACTCTTTAATTATTCCAGTCAGTTTCCCTAATCCATCAACCATTCTCTGGATTACGTTGCCATTATCTTCAATATCGTAGTAACCTTCTTCGCCTATAAAAGTTCTCATTTGTCCCCCGCTAATTAAAATTATAGTTGTATAAAATCATCATAATCATCCAGCTCGAGCTCGTTCATACTTATTTCTCCATAGCCTTTATGATCGATGATGTTATAAATTTGTTCGTCATTCATACAGTCAGGATCAAGACAAGGTTCCTCTCCTGAGATTTCCGGTATATCTTCTTCATTAAAAAATAAATCGAAAATTTGTTTTTGCTGTAGATGTTTATTCATTACAAGTACCTCCTTATTGAAAAAAAATATTTGATTATTAAAGCCCAACTTTAATGCCAGATATGTCGTGCCGACATTTTTGTACTTGTGTCAGCAAAAAGTAATTATTCATTGAATTTTTCAGCAATATTTATTTAAGATCTATGTCCAGGAAATAGAATCAGGAAAAAAAGGAGGCATTTATCCAGAATAAATTACGGACTGAAACTTTTGTCGTCATCCGGTGACGACAACAATTGTAATTGGATTGCCATATCGGATGAAGTTTTTTAACTTTGCCACGTTCTTTTTAGTTATTGAATACGGTTTGTTTGCCGAAGTGGCGGAATTGGTAGACGCGCTGGACTCAAAATCCAGTATGGCTCACCCCATGTGCCGGTTCGAGTCCGGCCTTCGGTACAAAAATTATGTTTACAGTTTACGCAATTAGCAGTCTGGTTAAATCTTTTTTTTATGTTGGGATGACAGAAAAATTAGCCGAAAGACTGGTCAGACATAATAAAGGATTTGTTCGATCTACCAAAAGATATGCACCGTTTAATTTGATTTACACTGAAAATTGTGAGACAGGTCAACATGCAAGAGAAAGAGAAAAATTTCTTAAATCAACCTCAGGGAAGAGGTTTCTAAAATCTTTAATTGAAAAAAAATCCGGTGGAATTGTTAGATAAACTGGACGCAAAATTCAGTCCCATTTTATCAACCAGATTTATTTTGTTAGAGTGATGTTGATGCTCAACAGTTCCGGTTTATCTGGCGTAGCGAAGCGAAGACAGACCTTCGGTACTTGATGACCCTCTTGAGGAGGGCTTTATTTTAATTATGGAGATTTCTCAATTTTAAGTTATAAGAAAATATTTGGGATCCTGATTGGCAGTTTCGTTTTGGGATTGGTTATAAATTATTTTAATCCTGAAGGAATTCAACTAATCAGAGAAAAGGTTGAACTTAAGTGGGCACCAGATTCTCTGTTTCTTGAACTGGATAAAATTACTCCTGCAAATATCGACGATTCGTTATCTTTAGAAATTTCCAAAGTGGACAAGGAGAAAGATCTCAAAAACACAAAACCAAAAGAAGTTGTTGAGGAAGAAACTGAACCCATCACTTCAGAACCAAAAAAAATAATTGAAGAAGTTAAAGAAGCCATTGTATTCACAGAACCAAAAGCTATTACGCTTGAGCAAGCTTACACTCTTTTTAATAAAGGTGTAAAATTTGTCGATTCGAGAGATGAGGCAGATTATCTGGCTGGGCACATCACCAATTCTATAAATATCCCCTTCGATGATTTTGATAATCATAAACAGAAACTCGAAATGTTGTCCAAAGAAAAACCGATGGTAATTTATTGTAGCGGTACGGATTGCGATTTAAGTATTTTACTCGGGAATTTACTATTTGAACAAGGTTATAAACAAGTGTACGTATTCTTTGGTGGATGGCTCGAATGGTTGAATGCTAATTATCCTGTTGAAAATCCAACTGAATAAAAATGTTGAATAAATTATTAAATAATAAATTTCTTTTGCTGACTATCCGGGTATTTTTCGGATTTGTTTTCATCTTTGCAGCCATTACAAAAGTCACTGACCCGGAAGGATTCTCACTTTCAATTTATAACTATAAACTGATGCCGGATGTTCTGATAAATGTTCTAGCAATAGCTTTTCCATGGATTGAACTGGTTGCCGGAATACTTTTAGTCTTTGGGATATCTGTAAAAGAAAACTCTGCAATTCTCACTGGATTACTTGTAGTTTTTATTATTGCAATTGCTATCAGTATGGCAAGAGGTTTAGATATTGACTGTGGATGTTTTGGTACTGTTGATGGGGCTAAAGTTGGGATTTTGAAAATTCTTGAAAATGTTGGTCTGCTTATTCTCGGTTTGATATTAATAAAGTATGATTCAAGATTTCTTTCCCTTGCCAGGCACGAATAAAATTCAATTTCTTTTTTTTATACTTTCCATCGTATCTCTTAAAACCCCCAAAGATCTCTGACTAAGAATATCAATCTTTATTAATCCCAGGTCTTCAATTGAATACATATCCGGTTGAGTAACTATCAGTCCTAATCCTTTGTTCTTCGCGTACTCAAGTGCAACATAATCAGTAATTTTTGTTGGAGTGATTACAATTCCTCCTGGATGAATTGACAGATGTCTGGGAAATCTTGCAATTTGTGAAGCAATATTAACTATGGTTTTCCAGGGTTCCTGTTTGAAGTTCAATCCCTTCGACTCAGGAAAAAGTTCCGAAAGATGAGGAAGGTTTGCAGCGTCAGTCCATGGAATTTTTTTACTGAATTTTGATATCTCTTCATTTGTAAAACCAAACGCTTTTGCAACTTCTCTAAATGCTGACCTTGCTCTGAAAGTTACAGTTGTAGAAATCATTGCAACTTTCTCATATCCATATTTTTCGAAAATATATTTTATAATTTCATCCCGCTCCTTCCAGGAAAAATCAATATCAAAGTCAGGTGGAGAGGTTCTTGCCTTATTCAGAAATCTTTCGAAATATAGATTTTGCTGAAGAGGATCGATCTGTGTTATCTCAAGACAAAAAGCGACAAGACTATTTGCAGCAGAGCCTCTTCCAATAGTCATCATTCCCCTTCTCTTTGCTTCATTCACAATATCCCATACAATCAAAAAATAATTTGAGAATCCCATTTCACTGATTACAGAGAGTTCCATCTCCAATCTTTTTCTTGCTGAATCTGTTACTTTTTGAAATCTCTTCTCAAGACCCTTAAAGGATTCATTCCAAAGCATTGTATCTGCTGATAAATTCTCTGGTGTTGAATACACAGGAAATTTATATTTGTTCAATGTCAAATCAACATTACACTCTCTGGCAATTATTTCAGAATTCTCAAAAGCCAGCGGCAGGTTTTTCCATTCACGTTCAAGTGCTACTGGCTCCTTAAAATAAAATTCTTCATCAGTTAAATCTTCTTCTGTTAAATTATCAATATTGGTTCTTAGCCGGATAGCTGTTAAAGTTTTGTGAAGCAGAAAATCCTTTTTATCTAAAAAATAGATTGGATTAGTAACGACAAACTTGAATCCTTTCTCAATGGCATACTGATATCTTTTCCTGTTATTTCTTTTTTCATTCTTCGAGGCAATTAATTCAATAAATAAATTTTCTTTTGGCAAATGGTCTTTGATTAATTCAAATGATGGAGTGAGAATAAAAAGATTTTCTAATTTATTTTCAAGAAGATTATTCAAAGAGAAATCATCATTTAGCTTCCTCGAAGTTATGATTTTGCACAACTCAGAATATCCTTTATTGTTTCTTGCCAGAAGTATGACATACTCGCTGGAATTTTCAGGCGAATCTATCTGACAGCCAATAATCGGTCTGATGTTTTTATCAATCGCAATTTTTGAAAATTGAATTACACCATGCATCGAATTGTTATCAGTTAACGCAATAGAAGAAAGTTCGTAGTCAACAGCTCGTTGAACAAGCTTCTCAACGGAGATTGTCCCGTTCAATAAAGTATTATTCGAGTGAACGTGAAGTGGTATCATTAAATTTTAAGAAAGTAACTTTTTACGAAGTAATGTATTGATAAAAATTAAGAAGCAAAAGTCGATAGGAGTTTGAAGGCTTATTTGAAAGCCTTGTCTGATATATCTTTCCGATAATAAACGTTTTTAAACTTTATTCCTGCAAGCGCTTTATAAGCGAGATCCTTTGCAAGCATTAAATTAAAATCCGGTAATACTGATGTTACGCCGAGAACTCTTCCGCCATTAGTAATAATTTTTCCATTTACTTCCTTTGTTCCAGCATGATAAACAAGGATACCTGCCAGTTGTTCATCAAGTCCTGTAATTTCAAAACCTTTTTCGAATGAATCAGGATATCCACCTGATGCAGCAACTACACAAACTGAAGAACCGCCATTATACTCAACAGCGGCCTTATCAATTTTTCCCAGAGAAGCTGAATGGAGAAGATGCAGAAAGTCACCTTTTACAATTGGCAGAACAGCCTGAGTTTCCGGATCGCCAAATCTGCAATTGAACTCAATAACTTTTATACCTTCTTCGGTAATGATCAAACCGGCATAAAGACAACCAATAAAAGTTGAATTTCTTTTATTTAAAGTGTTAATGACCGGATAAATAATACTGTTCTTAATTTCTTCAAACATTTTAGGAGTAACAATTGGCGCTGGAGCGTAGGCACCCATTCCCCCGGTATTTTTTCCTGTATCATTATCTCCAATTCTCTTGTGATCCTGAGATGCGGGTAAACAAATAAATTCGTTGCCATCACAAATCGCAAACACAGACACTTCTTCACCGACTAAAAATTCTTCAACGAGTACTTTTTCACCAGATTCACCAAAAACTTTATCGTGAAAAATTAAATTGAGAGCTTCTTCAGCTTCTTTCGAATCATTGCAAATAAAAACTCCTTTTCCTGCAGCTAATCCATCAGCCTTAATTACACAGGGATATTTCTTACTTTTTATGTATTCTTTTGCAGGTGCAAGCATATTTGAAGTGAAAGAAAGATATTTTGCGGTAGGTACACCCGCTTCTTTCATTACTTGCTTGGCAAAATATTTCGAAGATTCAATTTGAGCAGCTTCTTTATTAGGTCCGAACACATTAATTTGATTTTCTCTGAGCACGTTCGCAAGACCTTCAACTAACGGCTGTTCAGGACCGATAACAACCAGGTCTATTTTTTTTTCTTTGCAGAACTCAACAACTTTTGTATGATCTGAAGAATTTATGTCTATATTTTCACCAAGAAAACGGGTGCCGGGATTACCAGGAATTATGTAAAGGTTTCTTAGGTCAGAACTTTCTTTAATCTTGAGAGCAAGTGCATGTTCTCTTCCACCAGAGCCAATAATTACTACATTCATATTAGACTTTTAAAACTTTGTTCATTTGCTTTGCTAATTGCTCGGTCAACAGATCTCTCCTGAAACTTTCAACTAAACTTTCATCAGGAATCGGCAGCTTGCCTGCTTTAAATAAATTGTAAGCTTCCAAAATAGTATTTTTAATCTGCTCGACATTATCAGGCTCAGTTATGAATGAAGCTTTGTATTCAGCGGCAGCCATTTTTAGTGCTCCATCAGGAAGGCAAGCGATTATCGGTTTGCGTGTACCAAAGTACTCATAAAGTTTTCCACTGGAAATAGTCTCGGCACTTTTTCCGTTTCCAACCATAATCCAGAGAACATCACTCATCATTAACTTCTGAATATTCTCCCTATGATCAACATAGCCATACTCTGTAATATAAGGTTCAAGTTTTAACTCTTTAATTAGCTTTTGATTTTCTTTCCCCAATAGACCAACAAATGATAAACGAATATTTTCAGCGATTGATGGATTTTCAATTAGAAGTTTTTTAAATGCCCGAAGAAAATATTTTGGGGTTATATATTCATAAAACAACCCTGCATAGGTAATTAACATTTTATCATTTGGTTTCTGTAATTGTTCAATATTTGTAAAATCTTCAGGATCGTATCCATGTGGGATGATATAAACCTCATCAAAGGATAGAAACTTATAATCATTGATAAGCTTTTCCTTAATTCGCCTGTTAGTCACTATTACTTTATCAGCTGCTTTCAATGCTTTATACTCTTTTCGTTTGTGTAAACTTTTGTGAAAAGGAGTTGGATAAAACGAGAACTGATTATCGACCCAAAGATCGCGGTAGTCAAGGACTAGAGGAATATTTTGATTTTTCTTTAAATCGCTAAAGATGTCGAATACACTGAATGGGGGTCCAGAAATAAATACACAATCAAAATGCTCAGATGAAAGAATTTCAATAGCTTTTTTAAAAGCCTTTTTAGCCCAGGATATTTTATTATCAGGAATAAAAAAAGTTTGGCTTAATCTATTAAAAGTTTTTCGAATAAATTCGGTTGGCAGCTTGATTGTTCCATGTTTTGAAAGAAGTGAGTTTGGCTCAGCACCTTCAACTCTGATTACTCGAACTCCTGTTTCATCTAATTCTTTCTGAAGTGATTCATCGTGAGCAAAGTATGCAACATTACCAGTTGTTATAACCGTAGGTTCCCAATTATTATTTTTGAGGTATTTTACGAATTTGAGCGTACGCTGTACTCCACTCAAACCCATAGGAGGAAAGTAATATGCAATAACTAATACTTTGTGCATTGTAATTTAATTTGCCCTCTTCGTAAGACTACGACTTAACCTGATAGTTCGGTGCTTCCTGCGTTATTATAACATCGTGGGGATGACTTTCTTTTAAGCCAGCAGAAGTTATTTTTACAAACCTTGCATTTTTTCTTAACTCATCAATATTCTTCACTCCACAATAACCCATTGCCGCTCTCAACCCTCCAACTAACTGATAAATTGTATTTTCAAGCGGACCTTTATATGGAACTCTTCCCTCAACTCCTTCAGGAACTAGTTTAGCAATATCATCCTCAACATCCTGAAAATATCTATCCTTGCTACCCTCTTTCATTGCACCCAGACTACCCATACCCCTGTAAGATTTAAAACTTCTACCCTCATAAAGAATTGATTCGCCCGGACTTTCATCAACTCCTGCAAAAAGACTTCCTATCATTACGCTATGTGCTCCCGCTGCAAGGACTTTGGCAACATCACCGGTTTGTTTTATTCCGCCGTCAGCTATTATCGGTATGCCTGATTTTAAGGCAGCTCGATAGGAATTCATAACGGCAGATATCTGAGGAATCCCAACTCCGGCAATAACACGTGTAGTACAAATAGAACCGGGACCAATTCCAACTTTAATAGCATCTACCTTGCAATTTATCAAATCAAGTGCAGCCTCATAAGTTCCTACATTCCCGGCGATTAGCTGAATATACCTGAATTTTTTCCTTGCTTCCTTTATAACTTTGAGAACTCCAGCAGAATGACCGTGAGCTGTATCAATGACTATCGCGTCGGCACCAGCTAAAGTTAGTGCTTGAATTCTTTCAAATGTATCTTTAGTCACGCCAACCGCTGCTCCCACCCTCAATCTTCCGTGCTCATCTTTACACGCAAACGGATGCCTTTTCTTTTTCATTATGTCTTTGAAGGTAATTAATCCTCTGAGAATTCCTTTTTTATCAACTACAGGCAGCTTCTCAATTTTATACCGTTGAAGAATTTTTTCAGCTTTCTCGAGAGTGGTTCCCATTGGTGCTGTAACCAAGTTCTCCTTGGTCATTAGTTGGGAGACTTTTAACTTTTCATTGGGTTCAAACCGCAGATCCCTGTTTGTTAAAATACCAACAAGTTTTTTTGAATTATCCACGATAGGTATACCCGAAACGCTATACTTTCTCATCAGCTCTAATGCATCTCTAATTGTCTTATCGGGAGAAAGTGTTACTGGATCTTTGATCATTCCGCTTTCTGATCTTTTTACTTTATCAACTTCTTCGCATTGCCTTTCGATACTCATATTTTTATGAAGAATTCCGATGCCTCCTTCTCGTGCCAGAGCAATTGCTAAATTTGCTTCGGTAACTGTATCCATCGCAGCAGATATGATTGGTATATTTAATTTTATTTCAGGCGTCAGATATGTTGTTACATAAACTTCGCGAGGCAATACAGATGATTTTGCAGGAACCAATAAAACATCATCAAATGTAAGAGCTTCTTCTATTTTGAACTTTTCATTCATATTGATTTCTCTTAATTAATCAAACGCTGGGATACCTGTAATGTCTTCTCCCAAAATAAGAGTGTGCATCTCGTGTGTTCCTTCGTAAGTCTTAACTGATTCAAGATTAGCAGCGTGCCTCATTATCGGGTATTCATCAAGAATTCCATTAGCACCGTGAATTTCACGTGCTATTCTTGCAATCTCAAGAGCTTTCTCACAATTATTTCTCTTTGCCATAGAAACGTGAACGTGTTTTGACTCTCCTTTATCCATCATGCTTCCAAGCTGTAAATTAAGCAGTTGAGCTTTTGTAATTTCAGTGAGCATATGGACAAGCTTTTCCTGTGTCATCTGATAGCCTGCAATTGGTTTACTGAACTGTTTCCTGCTCTTTGCATAATTCAAAGATGAATCGTAACAAGCCATCATTGCACCAACAACTCCCCATGCAATACCGTAACGTGCCTGATTCAAGCACATTAAAGCACTTTTTAATCCTTCTGATTTAGGAAGAAGATTTTGTTCGGGTAAAAATACATTATCAAAAATCAATTCGGATGTAACGGATGCTCTGAGGGAATGTTTACCTTTCATCTCTGGAGCAGTAAAACCTTTCATTCCTTTTTCTACAATGAATCCGCGAACAACGCCATCGAGTTTTGCCCAAACAACTGCAACATCAGCAATAGTTCCATTTGTAATCCACATCTTTGCACCATTAAGAAGATAACCGCCATCAACTTTTTCTGCCTTGGTTACCATTCCCGATGGATTAGATCCAAAATCAGGTTCAGTTAATCCATAACAGCCTATCTTTGTTCCATTTGCTAATTGAGGAAGCCATTTATCTTTTTGCTCATCACTTCCAAATCTGAAAATCGGATACATAACCAGTGAACTTTGAACTGAAACAAAACTTCTAATCCCGCTATCCCCTCTTTCAAGTTCTTGTGTGATTAATCCATAAGAAACATAGTTAAGTTCAGCGCAGCCATATTTTTGAGGGAGAGTGTTTCCGAATAAACCAAGTTCTGCCATCTTCGGAACAAGGTGCATTGGAAATGTAGATTCTCTATTATGTTTTTCTATTATCGGGATTACCTCATCGGATACAAATTCGCGCACTGTATCGCGAATCATTCTTTCTTCCTCAGAAAGTAAGGATTCAATATTATAATAATCTATGCCTGTGTATTTATTCTTCATTTAACCTTTTATTAAAAATTAGTTTACAAAAATTATCAAAAGCAGGTTTGATAAACAATTATTTTAGCCAGATAACTCAGTAAACTAATTGACCTTGTATATTAAAGAGCAATAATTCATCTTTGCGATGAGCAATGAATAATTTTTACTTAAAATATAAGTCCCTGGTAGTATACCTGATTCTGTCAGGGTATTTCTTTTTATTTGGATACAATGTAACTCACTACCATGAATATGATTATCATTTCAACGTCAATTGCTATCTAGATGAAGCAAATGATAGCAAAGCTGCAAACAAACACCTAACCTACCCTGGTTTTCAGTGTCTCGTTCATAACACTTACTCATCGGTTCACAACGCATTATTAAGTGCACAAGATTTTTATTCATCCCCAATAACAGAGGTTGAACTTTTAAAGTTTTATCCTCAACAGTTTTATTTTAATAATCAGTTTTTTTCGTCGAACCTATTAAGAGCACCTCCTTCTTTAATCTCCTGACCCTGACTATTTAATATTTATTTTCTAAACTTTTTACAAGGAGATTAAAGCCATGCGTAAAATCCTATTGACGCTGACTTCATTATTTTTATTTTCATTATTTTTTATCAGTTGTTCTGATGATCCGGTAACACCCCAGGAAGATCATTTTGAAGCTGAAGGAATTGTTTTTCTAGAGTCGGGGATAAAAATAGCGGACATTTTCAGAGGAGTAACTATAGATACACTTTTCGCACCTAAGGGTGGACAAACATCCGGGATTGGTGTAAAATTTTATAATTCGAATAAAGAAATGATCAATCCTCCAAATTCAGCGGAACAGACTTTAGCCTGGGAAATTGATAATCCAAATTTAGTGGAAGTTTGGCAGCATCCCGGTGAGGAAGGCGGATACGAATTTCACCTCCGCGGGTTAGTTGAAGGTGTTACTCAGATGGAGTTTTTTATAATGCATGAAGGTCATGCCGATTTCCGTTCTGGAAAAATAATTGTCACAGTCGAACACGATACAACTGCACATGGTGAACCAGTAGGATTAAAACTATACGATGAAGATACTGGCACTCTGCTTGTTACCGTAAAAGAAGACGGATCTGTAGTAGGGACTTTACTTGTTGGAGCCGGACAAACAACAGATCATATTGAAGTGAAGTTCTTCGATGAAAATGACAGAGAATTTCAGCCTGACGCAATGGACCATTCGATTAATGTTATTTCAGTAAATACAGGTATTGCCCTGATAACCGGTTTAAATCCAGCTGAACCTTATGCTTTTAAAGTACAGGGTGTAGCAGCCGGCAGTACAACTTTGAATATTGAACTTCTTCATAATTCTATGGTTGAAAAAACTTTTTCTAATATTCCTGTGATTGTTCAATAAGCAGACGTAAATTGAAAAGATTCTTATCCATTAACGGTCACTCCCGCTTTATGGGAGTGATCTTCATTTTGTTTCTGTTCACAAGTTCGGGTTTAAGTTTCGAAATAAACAGCGAGCTTACGGGCTTTGTAATTGATTCAGAGACATCCAAACCTGTTGCAAATGCAGTAATCCAAATACTTAATACTGAGTTATATACTACTTCGAGGGAAAATGGCTCATTTCAATTTTTATCGATTGAAGAAAACAATTACCTGATTAAAGTTACTCACCTATCTTATCAGGAGAAACTTATGCAGATTGAATTGGGGCAGGATAAAACTCAGAATCTCGTTATCTATTTGGTACCGCGGGCCATCAATCTTTCTCCTGTTGTCGTTACTGGAGAAGTAAAGCCAACTCTATTTGATGAAATCAATGAACTGTCGAATGTACTTAAAGGTAAAGAACTTCAGAGAGATTTAAGTCTTACACTGGCTTCCACGTTAAAGAACGAAACCGGATTAGCAATGAGATCAATGGGACCTGCACCTGCAAGACCTGTTATGAGAGGACTTGGACAGAATCGTGTTTTGATAAGTGAAGATGGAACCACAACTACAGACCTTTCAGCAACTTCTCCCGATCATGCTGTAACAATTGAGCCTTTTACGGTTGAGCGTATTGAAGTTGTAAGAGGTCCAAAAGTATTATTACAGACTCCGACAACAATTGGTGGTGTTGTTAATGTTATTCGAAATGAAATACCGACTGAAGTTCATAATCAAATACATTTAAATTTCGGTGGTTACGGTGAAACAGTAAATGATGGTTACCTCGGTTCTATTGTATCTGAAATTCCACTTGATCCATTTGCTTTCAGGTTTGAGTTTAGTAAAAGACAAACCGATGACCTTATGACACCAGTTGGAGAATTAGAAAATTCTTATTCGGAAAATCTTAATTACAGCGTTGGAACAAGTTTCGTGAAGGACTGGGGATTTATCGGAACTTCATTCAGAAGTTTTGAACTTGAGTACGGCGTGCCTGGCGGTTTTGTTGGTGCTCATCCTGATGGTGTTGATATTGAGCTTTACAGAAGACAACTGAATATCAAATCACCAATTAATTTTAATGATGATTTCTTTAAAGATCTGGAATCAAATTACAGCTTTGTTTTGTACCGTCATAAAGAATTTGAAAGCAGCGGAAGAATCGGTGCGGAATTTAAAATTCAAACTCATCTTGGAAATGTAAATCTGAATCACAATAGTCTTGGATTTTTAAGTGGTGGTACTTTTGGAGTATCATTTGAATTCAGAGAATATGAAGTGGGTGGATTTGTTTTTAATCCACCATCGAATTCATTTAATATTTCCGGGTATTTATTTGAGACCTTCAATTTGAATAGATTTCATTTTGAATTTAGCGGACGACTTAATTACGATAACATAAAACCTCTGGAAGAAAAACCTGATGCAAATATTGGTTACATTAGAGAAAGGCAATTCAATACATTTTCTCTATCGGTTTCTTCTTTATATGAACTGACCGATATAGTCTTCCTTGGAATAAATTTAAGCAAATCATCAAGGGTTCCAACAATTGAAGAATTATTTTCTGAAGGTCCGCACCTTGCTGCTTATTCATATGAAATCGGTAATCCTGATCTTAATGCTGAATCAGGATTCGGCAGTGAATTTTTCATTTATCATAAGTTCGAAAAGCTCTTCTTCAGCATAAATGTTTTTTATAACAATCTGAATAACTATATCATCCCACGCAACACCGGAGAAATAAACTATGCTACTTTTCTTCCGATTTATGCAACAACTGGCGTCGGTGCAGAATTCTATGGTATTGAAAATCAAATTGACTGGAAGATCAGCAGGTTATTTACTCTGAACAATTCAATAAGTTTCACAAGAGGAATTTTCAAATCAGGCGGTTCACTTCCGCAAATTCCTCCATTAAAAGGTTTGCTTGAATTAATTTTTAACTTAGAACATATATCAATAGGACTTGGAACTGAATGGGCTGCCGAACAGAATAAAGTTGATCAGTTTGAAGAGCCAACTGCTGGTTATGTAATATTTAATAATTATTATCAATACCTTTTTCAAACAGGAGAAGCAGTTCATACTATTTCATTGAGCATTGATAATATCTTAAATCAGGAGTACAGGAATCATCTTTCAAGAATAAAATCAATCCTGCCAGAAGCAGGAACTAATTTCAGATTATCATATCGGCTGTTTATTTAATCTTTGAATTAGCTGGTGCAAGAATTATATTTGTGGCACAAATTTTCTGAAAACGGAGAGATGGCCGAGTGGCTGAAGGCAACGGTTTGCTAAACCGTCGTACTGGGTAAACTGGTACCGAGAGTTCGAATCTCTCTCTCTCCGCAAAAGTATAATGGCCTTGAATGCTTAATAATAACAGCATTTATTGGCCATTTTTATTTTAGCTGTCCCACTAAAATGTATTCAAATCTTTCCAGATTTTACCTGATGATGAGACTTTTATGAGACCTTGTAATATATAAAATTACAAATATTAAAGCTTGAACGCCTTCTCCATCATTGTCTGTTCAGCTTTCGATATATTATATTTATCCGCAATCTCTTTCCATCCACCAACTACATTCCTGATGCCACTAACAATTTTCTCCGCCTTATCTTTTTTCAATCTAAAATACTCCGCAACTTCAAGAGCCAAATCATAATTGAGCGAATTATCACTTTCAGATATATTAAGGTTTAATCCTGTCCCCGACTCATTGGGATTAATATCAAAAGCAGGCGATAATACCCACCCTTTTTCAGTTAATATAAACCCATGATTTCGTAGGTGATCATCGGTATTTGAAACACTGATACTGAATACAACTCTTTTCCACAATTCTTCCAGATCTTCATTTACTCTCGCACCATTATTACTTAAAAAATCTGCCAGCTCAAGGTAACTTGCACCTGCGTGTACATCTCTATTATCAGTATAACCAAGCATTGTCATAGCAGAGGCATAATGGATTCTTTCATTTTTCTTCCTATCAAACCTCTTAATAAGAAACGTATGATATCTCTCTGTGAATTTTTCTATTTTCGCTTCAGCAGTATTTAGTCCACATTTAGCAGCAAGATAGTGTACGACCATCTCCCAGCCACCAACATCTTTCATGTCATTAACACTTGGGAATTTCGCAATCCACAGATCACCAGTGCCATCCTTGATGCTTGCCTTAGGACGCGCACCGCCCAGGGATGAACCCGGCGCTAAAAGTATATTCAACCACTTTAAATGCTCTGAGTTAGAAATGTCTTCATCTCTTTCAAACATTAAACTTGCTTCCTGCAACTCACTAATTGATGTCCATGGTGGCGCTGCAAGAGATCTATCTTGATTGAGAAAAGGTCCGTCTGCATCAGTCTTAAATCTTAGTCCGCCAACTCTATTTTCATCAAATACCGCTAGCAGAAAATCAGATTCCATTAATTTTCTTTCCTGTCTTCCCTTTTCTCTTGCGAGTATGGCTTCTCTTCTATTCATCAAAACCCGTCCCCACCGATCAGGGGACGAATCAAGAAAAATTCCAAAGTTATTCTTACTTTCGTTTAAATATTGCTGGCCTGAGAATAGTTGAAGATCAGGATCCATAACTTGTGCAAATTTTGACTTCAACCATTCATCTGAATATTCAAATGAAAATATTTCTTTACCCCTAACAATTTCGGCATGTAATATTCCCAATACTGCTGGGGGATCTTTAATACCTATCCAATCTGCATAAACCAATATTTTTTTTCTTGTTTCTGTCTTTGCCATATTATTTTAATCCTCAGATTTTCTTTTTGGAGCTCTTTCTTTTACCACTAAATTTGCGTCTTGTAACCTCCTACCTAAGAGATCATCCTTAGCAACATTTAATAAATCATTTTCCAACCCAAGCACCAATAGAACCTGAGCATAGTTTCCGATGTTTACATTTGGCCGACCCCTTTCTATTTCATATAAAGTTTTTCTGCTGATTCCTGCTCTCTCGGCAACTTGTTCAGCACTCAGTTTTCTTCTCAAACGAGCGAACTTGATATTTCCTCCAAGTTCTACTAAGATTTTATCCGTTTTATATTTTAACATAGTTTTTCTCTTATAATGTGTAACATACTACACAAATATAATATATTTCGGGTAATATACTACACGTTATTATAAATTATTTTATACTTACAAAGAGAAAATAATCTTCTGTAGAACCTATACTAAAAAAACATTTGACATTTCTGTTAACAGGGATGAGAATCTTGAACGTTCGGACATTTATTTAGATAGCAGGATCATCTACATAAGGAATAAAGAAGGTTTTACTATCATGACAGAAAATTCGGTTCGATTGATTCCTATGAGCGTTGAGCTGCATTCAATCATCTCCAAGCTAACAGTGGATAGGGTTGATACTGAATATGTTTTTACTTCACCAAAAGGTAGTAAGATCAGGGAAAGTTCATTGCTGGGAGTCTGCAAACGAGGAGCTTCTCGAGCAAGTATAAATTCTCGCGCTTTCATCCATAAATTTAGACACACATTTGCAACGATGCTGGTGCACGCCTATATTCCCATTGAAACCATCAAGGAACTACTTGGGCATAGTTCTATTGTCGAAACAGAAAATTATGTGCATAATAAAACTACGCACAGACATCATCAGGAAAATGTTCTTGACCAACTATTTAAATAATGAATGTAATTGGATTACTTACTTTATGATATGTGACTTTAATGAGACATATAAATAATCTTTTTTCACCTGAAATTAAATATATTAGAAGAGAGAAAGGAATCTCTCTCTCCGCAACTTTCTTTAATGGAATACTTACCCTACATCCTTTATTCTCCTAAATTTATCAAAACTTATGTTGGTCAAACTGATAACCTTGAAAAGAGATTAGTTCTGCATAACTCTGCTAAGGTGAAATCCACTAAGCCATTTATCCCCTGGGTTCTTATTCATTCTGAATCATTCACTTCGAGAGCAGAAGCGATGAAAAGAGAAAAATGGTTTAAGTCAAAATCAGGTAGAAAGAAAATTTCTGAAATTCTGAAAAATTTTCTGGAATCTGAAGACAATAGTTTGTCCGATTCGGCACACTGAAAGTGTGACGATCAAGATCTCATCCCGACTTTGGTCGGGATGGACTAAACCTTCGTACTGGGTAAACTGGTCCTCAGAGTCCGGTTGAATACGATGATATTCAAACGACTACTGAGAGTTCGTCCGTGTCAGCTAAGCTGAGCCGAGGTCTCGTTCCGGTTTTTCGGAACGGAAATCTGGCTTTATTAACAATTTATTATTTTATTGATTGCCTCTGATAATACCTATCAAACTAAGTCTTAACCATTATCAACTTATAAATATTTTTTAATAGCTTTTGGTATCTAAAAAAATATAGTCTAAAAAATGAAAAATCATTCCGTTGTAAATCCTGTAAGAAAAAATCTGAGAGCATTCTTATATGTCATTTCAGTTTTGTTTTTTTTATTAACAAATCATTTAACACTTGCGCAATCGCAGGTCGACAGTATTTCCACTCAGGATAAAAAAACCATCTCACAAGGTTCCACTGCAGCGGTTAAAATTGATGGTAATATTTTATTCTATGTTCGTGGGATTACATCATTCCCCGCCGAAGAGCGTGCTCAAATTATTGCGGAAAGAATTATCGCACTCGCTGATGATAAATCTTTTAATGCTGATTCAATACAAATAATCGAAGCTGAGGATCGGCATATTATTAATGCGAAGGGAAATTTTATTATAAGGCTTTTCGATGTTGACGCTGAAATTGAGGGCGTAAGCCGGCAACTCCTCGCTGAAATGGTCAAACAAAATATTACCAAAGCAATAAATTCTTATCGTTATGAAAGAAGCAGTGAACTTTTAATCAAACGAATTATTTATGCTGCAATTTCTACAGTATTGTTAATTCTAATTCTTTTTCTGTTCGGTTTTCTATCAAGACGGTTTGACAAATTTTTAGAGGCAAAATTAAAAGCAAGGATGGAAGTACTTGAATCGCAATCCCATAGTATTATCCAGGCTAAACAAATTTGGACAGCTCTTCGGGGATTTACTAAAACCATTAAGGTCATTCTTACAATTCTATTAATACTATTTTATTTCAATTTTGTTCTTGCGCTCTTTCCAATAACAAGACCCATTGCGGCTGAATTATTTTCTTTATTATTTAAACCGCTTGGTGTTATGGGAGAATCTATTTTATCTGAACTCCCAAATATTGCTTTCTTAGTTGTTTTAATTTTCGTTATTCGCTATCTGATAAAACTCATAAAATTATTCTTTAAAGGTTTGAGTCAGGGAACAATTGTTTTAGCAAATTTCGATTCGGATTGGGCATGGCCCACATATAAAATAGTTAGGTTTTTGATAATAGTTTTCGCAATTGTAATTGCTTATCCATATATCCCGGGCTCAGAATCTGATGCCTTCAAAGGAATTTCTGTACTGCTCGGTATTATGTTCTCAATTGGCTCATCCTCTTTCATAAGCAATATTGTTGCTGGTTATAGTTTAACTTACCGAAGAGCATTTAAATTAGGTGACATGATCAGGGTTGGTGATGATTTTGGTGAAGTTATTGACATTAAACCTTTTGTTACACGTCTTCGGAGTGTAAAGAACGAAGAAGTTATAATACCCAATTCAAATTTGATAAACTCCCAAGTCATCAATTATAGTTCACTGGCTAAAAAGAGAGGTCTTATACTTCATACAACTGTTGGAATTGGTTATGAAACTCCCTGGAGGCTGGTTGAAGAAATGTTAAAAGCTGCAGCCGACCGAACTGAAGGATTATTGAAAGAACCACCTCCTTATGTATTGCAGAAGTCGCTTGGAGATTTTGCTATCGTTTACGAAATAAATGCTTATTGCAATGATCCTTCCATAATGATGAAAATTTATAGCGCTCTGCATCAAAATATTCTGGATATATTCAATGAAAATAATATTCAAATAATGACACCTGCTTACGAAGGTGATCCCGCTGAGCCAAAAGTTGTATCAAAAGAAAAGTGGCACACACCGCTAAAGGCTGATAAAAAACAGCAGTGATAAATTGATTGTTCTAATAAAAATTACCAGCAGAATTAAATTGAGTTGATGGAAGATCATTCAAAATATATCAGGAGCTGTTTTAAACTGGCTAAAAAAGGAAAAAGTCGTGTCAGCCCAAATCCTTTTGTTGGAGCTGTGCTTGTTAAAAATGGAAAAGTGATTGGTAAAGGTTATCATAAAAAATTTGGTGCCGCACACGCAGAAGTTAACGCAATAAAAAATTCAACTGAGGATGTAACCGGTTCAACATTGTATTGCAATCTTGAACCTTGCTGCCATACAAATAAACAAACTCCCCCATGTGTCCCACTGATAATTCAAAAAAAAATAAAACGAGTTGTAATAAGTAACCCGGATCCCAACAAAGAAGTAGATGGCAAAGGTGTTGAACAATTAAGAGAAGCTGGTATCGAAGTTATATCAGGAATACTTGAAGATGAAGGGAAAGTATTAAATAAATTTTACTTCAAGTATGCTCAGGAAAAAATACCATTTATCACTTTAAAGATTGCCCAATCAATTGATGGAAAAATAAGTCTATCAAAAAAAGAACAGACCTGGCTGACAGGTAAAGAATCAATTAAATATGTTCATAAACTTCGAAGCAAATACGATGCAGTGCTGGTTGGTGCTAATACAGTTAAAGTTGATGATCCCCTTCTTACGGTAAGAGATGTAAAAGGAAGAAATCCAATCAGAATAGTTATTGATGGTAAGCTGAGTATTCCACTTAACTCAAATATTTTAAATACTAATGATCCGGATAAAACCTGGATATTTACTTCTCAAAATTCGAATCAAAGAAAACTAAAGCAGCTGGAAAAAAAAGGCGTTAAAGTTTTTTCTGTTAAGACTGCTGCAAATGGAAGACTAAATCTCAAATCAGTCTTAAAGGTGATAGCAAAAAACAGGATTAGCTCAGTTCTTGTTGAAGGAGGACAGGAAATCTTTTCTCAATTCTTTAGTCAAAAATTATTTGATGAACTCATCGTTCTTCAAAGCCCTAAAATTTTGGGAAAAGGATTATCCGGCTTCAATTCAACTCAACTAAAAAACCTCCCCCTTTTAGAAACGAATCGATTAGGACAGGATACAAAGCTTGTTTATGGCAAAAAATTATCTGATTAGTTTATGATTGAAAATAATTAACTTTGCCTTATGTTTACTGGAATTATTGAGGAAATAGGCACAATTGAAAAGGTTTCACCAATTTCGGGTGGCATCAGCCTAACTATACGTGCAAAGAAAATAATTGAAGATATTGCTGTAAATGATTCGGTTTGTATTGATGGTGTTTGTCTTACGGTAACAAAGTCAGATAAAAACTCGTTTTGGGTTGATGCAGTCGGAGCAACACTTGAGAAAAGTACATTTAACAAAGTTAAAGCAGATGCATCAGTAAATTTGGAAAGATCGGTAAGGCTGAGCGATCGGCTTGGTGGACATTTAGTTCAGGGACACGTAAATGGAATTGGTACACTCTCTGAAATAAAAAAGCTTGGCGAAAATTATTTAGTCAAGATTGTCATCCCTGAAGAGCTTGAAAGATATTTGGTTAATGAAGGTTCAATAGCGATAAATGGAATAAGTCTTACTATCGCGGATTTGAATAGTAACGAAATTTCAATTTCAGTCATTCCTCATACCTGGCAGAATACAAATCTGAAAGACAAAAAAGTTAATGAAAAAGTAAACGTTGAAATTGATATTTTAGCTAAGTACGTAGAAAAACTTTTAGCAAAGCGTAACGACAATTCAGATAAGAATATAACCGAAGGCTGGCTGAAGGAGCTTGGATATTAATGAAAGGTGAAATGAACAATAATAACGAGTTTAAATTTAATACGATTGAAGAAGGTATTGAGGACATCAAAGCTGGCAAGATGCTGATTGTTGTGGATGATCCTGACAGAGAAAACGAAGGCGACCTTGTTATGGCTGCTGAGCTGGTTACATCAAAAGATGTAAATTTTATTACGAGAGAAGGAAGAGGCATACTCTGCTTACCAATAACAGAAGAAAAAGCTAAAGCACTCAATTTAGATTTAATGGTACAAAACAACACCGCTTTACACGGAACACCTTTTTCAGTTTCAATTGATTATCGACACGGCACAACCACAGGTATTTCTGCGCACGACCGATCGATCACAATCAACCGTGCAGCAGATGAAAAAGTAATCCCTGATGATTTTGGAAGACCCGGTCATATCTTTCCTCTTATTGCAAAAAAAGGCGGCGTTCTAAAACGTGCTGGCCATACTGAAGCGGTAGTTGATCTTGTTAAACTAGCCGGATTAAATCCAGTTGGAGTTTTATGTGAAATACTTGCTGAAGACGGAACAATGGCCCGTGTTCCGAAACTGATGGCCTTCGCAAAAAAACATAATCTGAAAATTATTACGATTGCTGATTTGATTGAGTACCGGATGTCGAGAGAACATTTTGTTCAGAAAAAAGTTACTGTTGATTTACCAACACGATATGGCTCTTTCAAACTTCATCTTTATGAAAATACTCTTGATCATATGGACAATCCGATGGCATTAGTTAAAGGCGATATTACCGGAGATGAACCCGTACTTGTGCGAGTTCATTCGGAATGTATGACCGGAGATATTTTCGGTTCAAAGCGTTGCGATTGCGGTGAGCAGCTTATCACGGCAATGAGCATCGTGGAAAAAGCCGGCAGAGGTGTTGTGCTTTATATGCGTCAGGAAGGAAGAGGAATTGGTTTGGTTAATAAACTACTCGCCTATCATTTGCAGGAACAAGGTAAAGATACTGTTGAAGCTAATGAAGCTTTAGGATTTAAAGCTGATCTCAGAGATTACGGCACCGGTGCACAAATTTTGAAAGACCTTGGATTGAAGAAAATCAGATTACTAACTAACAATCCTAAAAAAGTAATTGGGTTAAAAGGTTATGATCTTGAAATCGTTGAAAGAATTCCGCTGGAAATTCCACCGAATTCAAGCAACGAAAAATATTTAAAGACAAAGCGGGACAGATTAGGTCATCTGCTTAATTCAGAAAAAAATTAAACAAAACTTAGAGGATAAAATGGCTAACATCATTGAAGGAAAACTAAACGCAAAAGGCAAGAAGTTCGGAATAGTAATTAGCAGGTTTAATGAATTGATTTCTTCCCAGCTTCTATCCGGTGCGAAAGATTGTTTATTAAGACACGAATGCAAAGAAGAAGATATTACTGTTGCCTGGGTACCAGGTTCATACGAAATTCCCCTGATTGCTAAAAAGATGGCTCATGCAAAAAAGTATGATGCTGTCATTTGTCTCGGCGCCGTAATCCGTGGTGGAACTCCACATTTCGATTACATCGCCGCCGAAGTTTCCAAAGGAGTTGCACAGGTTGGACTAGATGCAAATCTGCCTGTTATCTTTGGAGTTTTAACCACAGATAACATTGAACAAGCATTAGAGCGTGCCGGAACAAAGGCGGGTAATAAAGGATGGGATGCAGCCCTTTCGGCTATTGAAATGGTTAACTTATTTAAGCAGCTCTAAAATTTGATACTTTATAAATCAGCTTCTTACATTTGCCCTAATTATTAATTGGTACAGAGAACTAAAGTAAAGTTAAATGTGTTCTTATGGTAAGTATTTTATATTTTTGTTAATTGAAATTGTAGAATTATATAGTCCAAATGAAAAGATTATCAGAAACTAAAGTTCAAAAAAATAATAAAGAACACTTTACTATAATTGAGGAAAAATCCGTTATTTTCGGAGAAGGCCACTTTACAGTTATTGCCGGACCCTGTGCACTCGAAAGTGAAGAAATAGCCATAAAAACAGCTAAAGCAGTTGAGAATTTTGGCGCAAAAGTTTTTCGGTGTTCACTGTTTAAACCAAGAACTTCTCCTTATACATATCAAGGTTATGGAATAGATGGAATCAAGCTATTGCAATTGCTTCATTCAGAAACAAATTTGCTTCTTGAAACGGAAGTTTTAAGTACTGATCACCTCGAGACTTTAGCATACGAAGCCGATATCTTACGAATCGGTTCGAGGAATATGGATAACTATGAATTGCTAAAGGCGGTTGGAAAAACAAACAAGCCTATAATTCTTAAAAGAAATATGAGCGCAACGCTCGAAGAGTTTCTGCTTGCCGCTGAATATATTTTGTCTGTTGGAAATGATAAAGTAATTCTTTGTGAGCGCGGAATAAGAACATTTGAAACTTATACAAGAAACACATTGGACATTCTCGCTGTTCCGGCTTTAAAGGAATTAACACATCTGCCTGTAATTGTAGACCCATCCCACAGCACTGGTAAAAGTAGTCTTGTTCCGGCTGCGAGCAAAGCTGCAATGGCTGCAGGCGCAGATGGACTATTGATCGAAGTTCATCCTGATCCCGTACTATCTTTTTCAGATGGACAACAATCACTTGATCTTTCGGAGTTTGAAAAGTTGATGAGAGAATTATCCATACTGGCAAAAGCATTAGACAAGAATTTCTCTGTTCCTGTATTAAGTTAGTTCTTAATCATTGAGGTTTACTTTTTTAGCTCCTTAATTTTTGGAGCTTATTTTTTTTGTTAGTTTATGATATAATCATCTAACCGATATTAAAATCCTGATGCAGACAAATCCGTCCATTGAAATCCTTCCCATAATATTCGGATTGTTAGGCGGTGTTGCTTTGTTCCTTTATGGAATTGAGCAAATGACTGGAGCCTTAAAAACAATCGCCGGCTCAAAGATGAAAAATCTCCTCGCCAGAATGACTTCAAACAGAATTAAGGGTGCACTAACCGGTGCATTTGCAACAGCAGTTGTTCAATCATCTTCTGTTACAACTGTACTGGTTGTTGGATTTGTTTCTGCAGGATTAATTAGTCTTGCTCAAGCAATCAGCATTATTGTTGGAGCAAATGTTGGTTCAACTCTCACTGTTCAGATAATCGCATTTAACGTCACTGAATATTCTTTGCTGATGATTGCAATTGGGTTCGGTGTAAGATTCATCGTGAAGAATGAAAAAATAAAATACCTTGGTTTAATGTTAATGGGAGTCGGGTTGTTATTTTTAGGAATGCAGTTTATGAGTGATGCAACTCGCCCACTCCGTGCATATGAGCCGTTTATTTACGCGATGAGTCATATGAAAAATCCTATAATAGGCATACTTATCGCAGCGGCGTTCACAGCAATTATTCACTCTTCGGCAGCTGCTATAGGTATTGTAATCGCACTCGCAAGCCAGGGGTTTATAAATCTTGAAGCCGGAATATCACTTGTGCTTGGGGCAAACATCGGTACGTGCATTACAGCAGTAATGGCATCCATCGGTAGTCCAAGAGAAAGTAAACAAGCAGCACTTAGTCACGTTATTATAAATATCATTGGTGTACTGATCTGGCTGCCATTCATTTATCAGTTGGATGATGTTGTTAGATATTTATCTCCTGCCTTTCCCGAATTATCAGGTCTTAACAGGATTGCTGCAGAATCACCAAGACAAATTGCAAATGCACACACCATCTTCAACTTAATGAACACAATTTTACTTCTTCCTTTCATTACTCCTTTAGGAAAATTCATTGCATGGATATTACCCGCGAAACCAGAATTAGCTAAAGAAAAAATCAAACCCAAGTACCTGGATGATGCTTCACTATCAACACCAAGCATAGCATTAGAGCTTGTCAGGATGGAAATGAGCAGACAAAGCAGAAGAGCTTTAGTGATGATTAGAGAAATTTCCGACGCAGTTCTTTTTGCTGATAAAGATAAATTGAAAAAAATTAAAAAGATGGATGATGATGTAGATTTACTTCACGAATATATTATAAGTTATCTGAGCAAACTTTCAAAACATCAGTTGACTGATGATGAATCAAGATTGCTTCAAAGTTACATTATCGGTTCAAACTATATCGAGTATATCGGGGATGTGATTGAAACAAATCTGGTACCGCTAGGCAGAGAACGTGTTGAAGCTGAGTTAAAATTCAGTAAGCAATCTGAACCATATCTGCGAAAATTCTTTGATAAAGTTATTTGGTGCGCGGAGGAAGCCTTCAATTCTTTTATTGAAGGAAATAAAAAACGTGCTGATGTGGTTATTAATATGAAAAAGGAAGTGAGTCAATTGGCAGAGGAGACACAATCTCATCTCGAAGAGCGGCTTAATTTTGAAACGAATGTACCTTTAGCTGAATATCGGATATTATCAGAGATTGTAGAAAATATGAAACGCATCTATTACTTATCAAAAAGAATTGCAAAAGATGTTATAGAATCTAACCACTCAAATCAAAATCATCATAAGCCGATCATTCAGGAAGAGCTTAAGTTTGATGAGTAGTAATTAAAAAACTCCTCAATAATTTTTTTACCAGGACTAATTACCCATTTTATTCGGGTAGTAATAAAAATGTTAAATTTAAAACGAAGTATTATGTTTATCCAACACTCTTTATAATTAAGGCTAAAATGAAATAAGTTATTTACAAAAACTTGCGTGTATACTTTTATAGTTTGCTCACATTAATAATATTTTCCTTATGCACATTTGCACAGGCAGAGATTTTCGGTTTTGGAGGATACCAAGTCGCTTCTGATGTCCAGTTAACTCAGGGACAACTTAACTTTTATAGCAATACTAAATATGGTAATTCTCATAAATCATATACTTGAAGTAGAGAGAATTCAAGTAGCCGTCATCGGTAGCCGGGTCATTATCATTGTTATAGATATATAGGGCGACAGTAAATTCCCAGCGAGGAAATAACGAAAATGTGTTCATCAACATGGAGTTTCGTTCACCATAGGTTAGAATAATTGTTGCTACTCCATGTGGTTTGGATAAATAGTTGTCTGAACTAAACTGCTGCGCTTGCACAGGGCTACCGATCAGGACTAAAAGAATAAACACTAGTCCGGTTGAGATACTGATTAGCTTAAGTTTCATCACTTTATTTTACTCCCTTTTCTAAAGCACGTTGATGATATTATTAATTTATTTATCCTGAAGAATTTCATATAATTCCTTTACATTCTTAATTCTAAATTCAAATGGAAAACCGGACCTTTACCGCCAACAGTATATGGCAGACTTAAAGCACCTACTGGTGAATTGTTTAAGTAAATTACTTCTCCATTTACTCTGACAGCCTCATTGTCAAATAAATACCAGTTTGCCCCAAACCGTCCGTCCCATGGATTGCCATAGTCTCCGAAAATTTTCGAACCCGAGAGATATAGCTGAAGAGTTTTGTCAATTACCATAGAAGAAGCCTGAAGTTGAAATCCGTTATCGGTGAGTTCACTGAATGATAAATCTTCTACTCCTGTACCTCGGATGTTATTTAAAGTTCGAAGAAAATATTCCCCTTCCAAAGCAAAACCCTTATACTTAACACCTGCATCGAATGCAAACATATTGTAGTTCACATCAGTAATAGAGATACCATCTCCAAAAAGATAAGGAGTAAATATTATGCTTCCATCAGATAATCTTACCTGAACGTTGTCTGGGTCATTTGCACCTGGCTGGCTTTGTCTGTCTTCGGTACTTGTTGTAAAGTGAGCTGCAAATCGAGTTGCAGGAATTTGATGATTGTCATAATCTCCAAATTCACTATTGAAACCGAATTCTCCAGTCGTTGGCATCCAGGCAAGAGTAAAGGACCATGTATCTAAAATGTTATCAAGCTGCCCTGCATCTACACCAAGCTGACTGAGATTGTTTCCAAGCATAACTTTATAATCTAATCCTTTTATTATCTCACCATCTACCCAAGCACCGGTAGTAAATGAACCGCGGAAAAATTCATCTGCTATTAAGCGGTTATCAACTCCAAGCCAAAAAGGAAAATTACCCATTGTACTTCGTGTAGTCGGCAAAGAATTAATACCAAGGCCAAGTTTGAAATGTTCATTAAAATTATAATTAAGAGATCCAGCAACAACCACTTGTGCAGCTAAACCCTGGCTGGTATTCGCAGACCAGATATAAGCCGTATAGCGAAACTTTTTATCCAACAGCCAGCCAAAGAAATACGCTACCACTTTATTAATTTGAATATCCTGTCGCTTATCGATATGTGAAGTTTTATTAAATGAATTCGTGAAGGAATCTTCTAATCCAATCTGGTTGAGATATCTTATGTAAGTATAAAGCCTGAAATTAACATCACCCCAGTCTTCTTTTAGTAATTTAAAGCCACGTCCGGGAACATATTTATCCCCATCCTCCTGGGCAAAATTTTGAGTTGTACATAAAAATATCAGCGAGATAATACAAAGTATTTTTAATTTCATTAAGCCTTCCTTTAGTTAAATGAAATAATAACGATTCTTTATAAAAAAATTCTCTTAATTAGTTTAGGAATATTTAAAGTTATTTCTGTCTAATCATAGCTTCGCAAATGGTGGAGTAAACAGCATTATACCGAATTCCCAACCTGCTCCCTTAGTACCATTTTTAAATTCGTGATCATAAGTAAGTGCAAAAACCGAATACTGACTCGGTTCCCATCGTAATCCAACTCTATATTCGG
>DATIJX010000216.1:0-17480 GCA_035478175.1 Ignavibacteriaceae bacterium | reverse complement strand
ATATAAGTGGTATAATTCCACCCGATTTTCAAAAATAAATGGAGTAAAGATGGCCTTACAAGTAAACAAAGTTGTAACATTTAACTATACATTAAAAGACGAAAATGGTGAAATGCTGGATTCAACCGAGAAGGGTGGACCATTTACTTTCATCACCGGTAATATGCAGGTACTGCCCGGTTTGGAAGAGGCTCTTGGCAGTATGATTATTGGAAGCAAAAAGAATATTAAGCTTGCCGCTGTTGATGCTTACGGTGAATATGATGAGGGTGCAGTTCAGAAAGTAAAACGAAATTTATTTCCCGAAGAAGCTGAGCTGGAAATAGGGTTGACATACTTTGCACATTCACCCGAGGGTCAGCATCTTCAGTTTGTAATTACAGAAATGGAGAACGATGACATAACAGTAAACTTTAATCACCCACTTGCAGGAAAAAATCTTGAGTTTGATGTCCACCTTCTTGATGTGAGAGATGCAACCCCCGAAGAAATTTCTCACGGACACGTTCACGGTCCCGGCGGGCATCATCATTAAAAATCGTTTGTCATTGCGATCCCCTGCCAATGGCGGAGGAGAAGAAATATCTAAACTAATTCTTTAGATTATATTAAACAGTATGTCATTCCGGCTTGTCCGGAATCTGATCGTTAGTAAGTCAGATTCCCGACTCATCAACTTCGTTGACTCGCGGGAATGACAACGGATGATAATCAAGACGGTTCAAACAAAGTACAAACTGCCCCTGCAATATCTTCAATCACACAGAACTTCCCATAGCCTGTCATTTCTTTTAGCTCGGATAAAATTTTGCCGCCATTTTCTCTGCATAGCTTTGCACTTTCATTAATAGCTTTAACTGTAATGTAAATCATCCATTGTGACGGAAGATGTACATTGCTCCCGCGTTTGTGACAGATGCCTGCGTTTGTTTTTCCGCTTACGGGTGAGTTCATATTAAAATCGCTGTAATCACCCATCGAGACTGGCGCAGCTTTCCATCCAACAACTTTGCTGTAAAAGTCTTTTACTTTTTCTGCATCAGGCACGGTTAAATCAAACCAGGTGATTGAACCGATTTCGGGCTTTTCTTTGTAGCTCATCATTTACCTATCTTTTTTATCGAAAAGATAAGATCACTGCTGAAATTAAACAAGATTATTTAAATAACTTCAAATCGGGGGACTTGACTTCTATCTATGAAATTATGATTTTTTAGTTGAACACTAATTAAAATATTTCTTTCAATCAAATTATGGAGGCACTAATACAAAAACTTTTTGCAATACTATTCGCATTTCTTTTCGCAGCATCACTTTTGAATGCACAAGATACAGCAGAGCTAATGAAAAAAATTCAAGCAATGAATGATGAGTCTGCGCAAAAAATGGTTTCGGGAGATGTAGCAGCAATGTGGGCAATTTATTCTGATGATGTTATCTCAATGCCGAGCTATGAACCGATGTTAAGAGGTATCGATGCCTGCAAAGAATCTTATAAGAAAATGTTTGAGTCCGGAGTGAAAATGACAGCGTTCAAATCAACGGTTACAGATGTAATGCAGTCGGGTAATTTTATAGTTGATATAGGAACGTATGAAATTACAATGACCATGCCTCAAATGGGAGAGATGCCGTGGACAGATAATGGCAAGTATATGACAATATGGGAAAAACAGGATGACGGTTCTTTGAAGGTAAAAGTTGAAACCTGGAATACTGATGTTAATCCCTGGGAAGAAATGCAGAAGATGCAGGCTCCCGGTGAAGGACACGAAGGTCATCAGCATTAATTTATAATTGTCATTGCGATCCCGACTTCAGGCGGGAGAAGCAATAGTTTCTAAGCGGTTGTCATTCCGGCTCGGGGAGGCTGGGTCAAAATAAATTTTCTTCGCCTTGTCATTCTGGCGACCCGCCAACTGGCGGGGAGTCCAGAATCTAAGACGTAAGCCAAAAGATTCCCGACGCGTCCCGAACCTTTCGGGACTTGCGGGAATGACTAGTGAAAAAATTTTTTGATAAAAAATAGGAAAGGCGAACAGTTCAGGTTCGCCTTTTTGTTTATGAAGTAAAGTCTAAATGGGTTTACTTAACCTCAAGTCCGATCGATTTGAAGAACGCATCCTGACTTGGTTCTCTTCCTAAAAATTCTTTTACCATTTCAAGCTCATCTCGTGAGCTGCCGTTTGCAAGAATTATGTCGCGATATCTTAACCCGGTGTTCACATCCATAATTCCATTTTTATCAAATACTGAAAACATATCATCAGCATAAACAAGAGCCCATAGATAGCTGTAATATCCTGCAGCATATCCCATTAAATGTCCGAACGCTGCAAACATTTGTGTTCCTTCAAGGTACGGATAAAGTGTAATTTCATTCTGAAGCTCTTTCATAACTTCAACAATGGGTTTACTGCTGGTCGGATCATATTTATCGTGAAGTGTGAAATCTAGTATTCCATAATAAACCTGCTGTGTGTTCGCAAGTCCCGAACCAACGTTCTTCGCTGCGAGCATTTTATCAAACAAATCCTTCGGTAAAACTTCACCGGTTTTGTAATGCTTTGCGAAAAGTTCCAGTGATTCGTAATCCCATGTCCAGTTCTCAAAAATCTGCGATGGTGCTTCCACAAAATCTCTTGATACAGAAGTCCCTGATTGTGATGAAAGTTTTGTCTTTGTTAATACACTGTGCAGTACGTGTCCAAACTCGTGGAAGAAAGTTTCAACATCGCCGTGCGGAAGAAGCGAAGGCATATCGGCTGTTGGTGCAGGAAAGTTGCAGACAAGCGTAGCTGTCGGAAGCTGTGGTCCGTTTTCTGTTTCCTTGCTGCCGATCATCGGGAAGCAAGCTGCGTGTGAATACTTATTTGGTCTTGGATATAAATCAATGTAAAACCTCGAAATTATTTTTCCATTCTGCTTTACGTTGAACAGTCTTACATCTTTGTGCCACACAGAGGGCTCTTTCACTTCTTCGTATTCAACTCCGAAAAGATTTTGTGTTATTTGAAATAAGCCATCAATCACATTGTTCGTTTCAAAATATTCTTTGACAAGATTCTGATCGAGCTCATATTTTTCTTTGAGGAGTATGTTGTTGTAGTAGCCGGATTCCCACGGCTGAATGACATCAATTGTTTCGTCTCCGAGCTTTGCACTCTTAACAGTTAAAAGCTCGTCATAATCCATTTGTGCTTTTTCTTTCAGCCTATCGACGAGGTTGTTTTCAAAATCCCAGACGTTCTGTGGAGTTTTTGCCATCCTGTCGCCAGTTCTGTACTCAGCGTAAGTTTTAAATCCTAACAGCTCTGCCATCTGCTGACGAAGAATTAATACTTTTATCAGCACCTCAGGATTTTTTGTTGATGCTCTGTTATTGTACAAAGTATAAAGTTTTTTACGTGCAGACTCTGAGTTCGAGAATTTCATAAACGGAACGTATGAAGGATACGTAAGATCAATTTTGTATTTGCCGTCTTCCTGCCGTCTTGCATTTTTATAATCTTCCTGAAGTCCATCAATTTCAGTTTCATCCACAATCAAATAGTCACTTACTTCTGCAATATTTTTCTGGAAAAGAATGCCCAGATCGGAAAGCTTATCATTAATAGCTTTTAGCTCATCTCTTTTTTCTTTCGGCAGGGCAAAACCGTTGCGTTCAAAATCTTCGACTGTCCTCTGGGTGAATCTTGCTTTGTATCCGGTTAAACTTTTTGCTTCAGCTGTTTCCGAATAATCTTTCACTGCTCTGTAAAGATTTTCATCCAGAGAAACCTCATTAAAAAACTTAGCGAACTCGGCGTTACATTCTTCAGCCATATTTCTTACAGCATCATCAGGATGAGTGCTGTTCATCAGGTAAATGCAGCCGTAGACATTCCCGGCTTCGTTGTAAATATTATCAAGCTCGAGCATTGTGTTGTCGAAAGTTCTTTGCTCTTTCGGAATTGCATAAAGTTTTGCAAGCGATTCTCTCGCTTCCTTTATTGAAATGTCAGTCGCTTCTTTGATCTGTTCTGCTGTCAGGTCTGCGAACTGGATTACTTCATTAAATTTTCCAAGCAGCGGATTGCTTTGGGATGAATTCTTATCCGTTGCAAACAATGAGACGGCTACTACCAGATAAAAAAGTAAAAATATGGTGAGTTTGTTTTTCATTTCTTTCTCCTTTTAATTCTTAAAAATGATGACAAAGTTAAGGATATCTTTTGGAAAGCATTATAAAAAAGTGATGATTGGTTATTAGGTTAGATGTTCCTATTCAAAATGTCATTCCGGCGATCCCGCTTTGCGGGAGAGTCCGGAATCTGAGTAGTTGCCGGTAGATTCCCGGCGCATCCCGACTAGGTCGGGACTTGCGGGAATGACAGTGCGGTTTTTAGAATTACTTAGAGATAGTGGCGTCCGGGTGAAACATTTCCTCCAGCTTCTTTTCTCTGAACCTAAATATTTCTTTTACTTTCTTTTCAACAAGAAGTGAGTTGATAGGTCTGCTGAAAGGATCAAAAGGAAGTGCGTAGCTGATGATGTCTGTCACCTCAACTCCGTTTTCTGTTTCTTTGAAATGATGCTGGTGATGCCACAGCTTGTAAGGACCAAACCTTTGCTCATCAACAAAATAAAACGGTTCTTTAACGTGAGTGATTTCCGTTACCCAGGTGTTTGGAATTCCAAGAAGAGGATGGACTTTGTAAGAAATTATCATTCCCGCATACATTTTATCGGGCAGCTTGCTGGTTACTTTGAAGTTCAGCCACTCCGGAGTAATTACAGAAAGATTATTTGGATTGGAAAAAAACTTCCAAGCCTCGTCAATCCCGATTGGCAAACTTTGAACTGTTTTTAACTGATAGATTTTCATAATGGTTTAAACAAATGAGGGAGGGAAATAATTCCACAAATGAACGTAGTTAACAAGATATGCCAGATTTCCAAAATCTGGCATATCTAAAAACAACAACAAACCTTGAGATGAAGGGGCTTAATGCTTATCTCGATTTAATGTATCACACTTTGTATAAGCCAAGAGCAAAGGGGATGCTTGAAATGCATTAGAGAAGTTGAGGGATTGAGGCGCTGGCCAGCCACTACCTAATTTTATAAACATTCATCTTATAATCATCTAAATTTGGTGCGCTCTCCAAAAGATCCAAATGATTCATTTTAGGAGAATTATTTTTAAGGTCAACCACAAAATCCTTTAGTTTTTTTTCACATCGGAAACCGAAAATTACACCGTGAATTGCTTCTGGCGGAATATCAAATAGATATATATCTGGATATTTTATTTCAGCTCTTTTTTCTAAAGGAAGCAGCATTCGCCACTCAGTTTCATAACTCCAACTTTTATGTTTCTGAAACAAAGGGTCAGATTTAATTTCTTTTAATGTCTCAATTGTTGTTTTCTTCTCAGGATAGTTTACCTTTATTATTTTTCCAAAATCTTTATCGTTGACCACATCACCATTAAAGAAATTATTCTCAGAGTCAAATATTAAAACAAATCCTTGGTGAACATTAGCATAGTGAGCCCACATTGGGATACTATCTGGAGATTCTGTTAACGACAAAACGCCAAAGGATTTATTCATTTCATTGGCGAAGAATTCCTTTATAAAATCATTTTCAGTTGTTAATACACTTGAAAACGAATTCATTTGTTCCATAAACAACTGTTTAAATTCTTCTTCTGTTTTGCCCCGACGTGATAAAAAATCATCAAACGAATAAGTGAGATTTGAACTAGCTAAACTTTCATTAAACTTAGTAATAATCTTTTGATATAATTTGTCTGCATCAATATGTTTATCATAATCAACTTTAGAAATAAACTTCTTAAATGAAATATGTAAATCAAATGGATCATTTAAATACTTGGGTTGAGTGAATCGAATTTTGCAGTGTTCTAAGATATCAACTCGCTCAGGTAAAACGTATTTATAAATTGGCTTCAAAAAATTAGATCCTAAATATTAATTATACTGCAAAATAAATTTTTTCCTAAAAAATCTGGTCCTTGCCTGTTAAGCGGTTAACATTTTTCGCCGAAGGGTAGCTGCAGTAAGCGGGGTAAGCAAATAAAGATAGCGTAAACTTATGCAGGGTTTGTTTTAATTTCAATTAATTATTCTCAAAATCTAAATTGATTGGCTGAGATGGCAAGCCACTCTCTTTCAATAAATTTGTTACCGGAACATTTTTATCAACTTCTTTCAATTCAAAATTATCAAACCATACTTCACCATCACCGCCTAACAAAACTCCGTAATTAATCGTTGTGCTGTTTGCAGGAATGTCCAGGACAATTTCATATCTCGTCCAATCGGTTGTTCCTTTTATTACCCTGTCCCGCATATTATCAAATCCTAATTGCTGGTTGCTTTCACCATCAATTCTCATCCACATTCCACTCCATCCTTTAACTTCTTCACTTTTTATATAACCGGACAACATCAATCTTTTTCCCAAATAATATTCAGCACTTATTGTCTGCATCAATGTTCCGAACTGGTTTTCTTTCGGAGATTTTGATTTTATATATGCACACGCCTGCCCGTTTTGAAAGATTGAATTATCAATCCCCATTTCATATTCGGAAGGATTACTCCCGGCAGGATACCATCCATTTGGAATTTTATTGTTATTGTTTGCAATTATCAGGACGGTAATAAGAATGGCGATTACGAATAAAGCCGCAATTATTTTTTTCATAACTGACTCCCATTAAATTTTTCATTAAGCATTTTTATTGCTATCTCATCCAATCATTCCCTGTTAATCGGTTAACATTTTTCCCCAATGGATAGCTGCAGCAAGCGGGGTAAGCAAATAAAGACAAAGCAAACTTAAAAATGTTTGGCGGGTTTTTCAATTGTGGTAGTGAAGCATTTTAAAACTCACCCTAATCTCTGCATTTGCCGGCAGGCCTCTCTTGCGAGTTTGTGAGAAAATTGCCACGAGCTTTAGCTCGTGGTTTATAAATAGAAATTTTTAAAGGCTTTAGCCAAACCATATTGGGCTAAAGCCCGAAGTTAATTTAATTATTTAAGATCCACGACTTAAAAGTCGTGGCAATTATAATTTTCACACTGTTTCTTAAGAGAAGGTTGCCGCACCCCGATGAGTCTGTCGGACTCAGCGAGATTAGGATGAGTTCCAGTGATGATATTCCTTTTCGTCACAACAGGACAACAGAGGTTTTATTGCTACTTTATCTTCGCAGCGGTATTAATTAATTTCTCCAGAACCTTCACATCAACATCATCCAGCTTATTAATATACATGCATCCAACTCCGGTTTTGTGCTTGCCAAGCTTTTTCAATTCGGCAGCATTCTTCTTAATATCAAGCATAAGATGCAAAGAAAGATTTGCCTTCCGCGGAGAGAAACCTATCTTAAACCATTCTACCTCTCTTCCGGTAGCCGGACTTTTGTAGATTTTATTTCCAAAACCGATCATCGAGCTGCCCCACATTTTCGGGGTTTCCTTTGAAGCCTTCTGCATCAGCTTAAGGATGATGAAACTGTCTTTGCGCATCACTTCATTCTTAACTGAATTGATAAAGTCCTCAACGCTTGCGGAAGTTTCTTTTGTTTTTATAACTGCCAGTTTACCCATAGTGTAATTATTTTTGTTTGTGATAATTTATTTGAGTTTTTCTATATCGTCCCATCCGGGACTTTGTTTTGATTATGGTTTATATCGCTATAGATATTTTGTCCCTTCGGGACAAGATATTTATAGATAAATATATGAAGATAAATTTTAGTCCCGTATGGGACGACATAAATTTAACCGACAAGCTGGGAACGTGCTGGTCATTCAGACTTTTAACACACCACGGAAACCTCTGGCGGCGTAGTAGGATTCAGCGCCGTTGTGATACGTAAAAACTTTGTCGTAGCGGCGATCGCAAAAGATAGCTCCGCCAAGTTTCCTGATTTCAGCAGGTGTTTTCACCCAGCTCGATGTCTTTTCATCAAACTTTCCAAGTTTCTGCAGCTCCTGGTATTGTTCTTCCGTTAAAAGCTCGATGCCCATAACCGATGCCATATTAACAGCACTGTCTTTTGGTTTATTTTCTTTTCTCGACTCCAGAGCTTCACGGTCGTAACAAAGACTTCTGCGGTCTTTAGGACTTTCCTCTGAACAATCGTAAAAAATGTATTCGCTAGTTTTTCTTGCCTTGCCGGCAGGCAGGTTATCCTGACCGACAACATCCGGTTCACCGCCGGTTCTTTCCATTTCATTGAGCGACCAAAGTTTCCCGCTATTCTTTTCCAGCTTTGCCTGAACTTTATCCCACTCAATACCTTTGTGGCGATTCTTGTTTTTCTCAAAACGCGCTTTTAATGTTTCGAGAAGTTCTTCAATCTGTTTTGGAGATAAAAATTTTTTTGACATAATTTTTTTATTTTCCTATATCGTCCCATACGGGACTTAATTATTTTTTTCAATTTTTTTTCTATAAATATATTGTCCCTGTCGGGACAAGAATATATAATGTGAAAATGAGAACGTTATAAAAACGGTTTTATATACATGTCCCGCTAGGGACAGAATATCTATAGTAGTTTAGCAATAATTAAAACAAAGTCCCGTCAGGGACGAAATATTGTGACCGGTTAAAACCACTTCTTCCTTCTGAAATAAAGAAGCATAACAAGCACAACAGAAATCATCACACCCCAAACAGCAAAATACGCCCACGGCCATTTCATCTCGGGCATATTCGGGAAGTTCATTCCATAAATACCAACTATGAAAGTGAGCGGAATAAAAATTGTTGCAATGATCGTTAGCACCTTCATTACTTCGTTCATCTTATAGCTCATCATCGAAAGATGGATTTCCATTAATCCATTTGTTATTTCCCGCTGAAGTTCGATGGTTTCAGTAATCTGGATTGTGTGGTCAAGTAGATCTCTTAAGTAGGGCACAATTTTTTTATTAATAAGTTTAGATTCCTCTCTCATCAGGCGGGTAAAAAGTTCTCTTAATGGCCAGACAGACCTGCGGGTGAGCAGCAATTTATTTTTAAGGTTATAAATTTTTTCAATCTGCGATCTGTCGGCGCTGTTTATCACTTCATCATCAAGCGATTCAATGCTTTGTTCAATCTGCTCAAGCAGAAGAAAGTACTGATCAACCACAACATCCATCAGCGCATAAAATAAATAATCCGACGGCTGCTTTCTTACTCTTCCGTAATTGCTTGTTATCCTGTCTTTAATCGGATTAAAAATGTTGTCAGATTTTTCAAGAAAGCTGAAGACAAAAGTATCGCCCAAAATAAAGCTCACCTGTTCAGTAACTATCTCGCCTTCGTTATTGTTGTATGTTAACATTTTCATTGCAATGAAAATGTATTTGTCAGTCATTTCAATTTTGGGACGTGTTTCGGTGTTGAGAATATCCTCAAGCACAAGCGGATGGATATTGAACTTCTCCCCGATTTGTTTTATCAATTCTGTGTCGTGAAGTCCGCATACATTTACCCATGTTACCTGCGGCGTATCGGTGTATGGCTCAATCTCTTCAATAGAATGTATTTCGCAAGCCTCAAATTTATTTTCATCATATTCGGTTAAAGTTATATTAACCTTTTCAATTTTTTGCTCACCGACATGTATAATTGAACCCGGAGGCAAACCAACCTTTGCTGAAGTTTTCCTTCTGATTTTTGGAGTGAACTGCTTTATCAGATTTACAGGAACATCTAATATATTTTTGGGAAGCTCTGAATTTATTTTCATAATAATTTCTGAATTGTTTATTTGCCGTGCAATTAAAATATAAAATTTTCCACTGTTAAACATTCACTGCTTTGCTATCTTTCAAATCAATGAATAGAATATTTTTTCATCTCATAATCTTATTGGGTTTTCAATTGATTGCTTCCTGTGAATTTTTTGAGAGTTCATCGCACATTGATGCTGATGATGAAAATATTGAATACATCGGCAGGTTTGATTTTACAAATCCGAAGAGTGTAAGATTCGACTGGGCCGGCGTTCAGATAAGAACGCGTTTTGAAGGAACTTCCTGCTCAATTAAATTGAAAGACGGCAAGAATGATTATAATGTATTTATTGATGGAAGATTCCATAAAATTATCAGAACAACAGCGGACACAATCTATGTGCTTGCCAACGGGCTTGAGAAAAAAAACCATACGCTTCTAATCACAAAACGAACAGAAGCAATTTTCGGGATGGGAACATTTGAAGGATTCATTCTTGATGCAGGCAAATCACTTGTAAAACCAAAAGAAAAAGACAGGCGGAAAATTGAATTCATCGGTGATTCTTATTTCACCGGATTTGGCAGCGAAGGTGATTCACCTGATTGTTTATTCAGCCGAGAGACACAGAACAGTTATTTATCTTTTGGTCCACAGCTTGCACGAAAGCTGGATGCTGATTATTCAATTGTTGCAATCTCCGGCTCAGGTGCCGTAAAAAATTATGGCGACTCGCTTCGCACATCTGAATATCCGCTTCCTCATTATTATGAAAGATCATTGATGAATGATTCCCTCCCCTGGAATTTTAGTCAGTGGCAGCCGGATGCAGTTGTCGTTCGTCTCGGCAGAAATGATTACTGGCAGAAACCTCATCCTAAAAGAGAGACGTTCAGAAGTGCGTATTTAAAGTTGCTCAAGGATATTCGGAAACACTATCCCAACGCACATATCTTTGCTCTTTGTAGTCCACTACGGAGAGATCCGCATTGTGACTATATCAGCAGCGTTGTTAATGAGTTAAATGGAAAGAACAAAGACAAGAAAATTCATTTCATTAAGCTCGATGTTAAGTTTAATCAGCAGAGAGATTTTGGCTGTGAGAAACATCCGAACAGATTCGGACATAAAAAGATTGCTGATTTTCTCGAGCCGATAATCAGGAAAGAAATGAAATGGGAATCTCTTTTAAAAAGAATCTTCCCGGCGAATCCCCTTGCAAAAATCTGAAGTACCTAACCTGACTATACACGGTTATCATTCCCGCGATTCTGCTATACGGATGAGTCGGGAATCAGCGTCTTTTTAAAGTCTGCAGATTCTGGACTCCCCGCCAATTGGCGGGTTGCCAGAATGACAATGCGAAGAAAGGTCACAACAATTCAGAACACTTAAGCCGTCATTCCAGCAAAGTCTGGAATCAGACGGTGACTTATTATGTATTTTCCGAAAAGAGCAATCGACAAAACAACCACTTCTATTATTAATCTAGGCTTTCTCTTCTTTGTTCACGAACAAAGTTTGAGTAGGATAAGCAAACTCAATTCCCAGCTTTTCAAACTCACGAAGAACTCTGAAGTTAACATCCTGCTGTATATCCATATACTGATTATAGTCATTGCTTAGCACAAAGTAAACAAATTCAAGATCGAGGCTAAACGGACCGAATGCAGCAAAATGACCACGGTCATAAGTCACATCGGGATGATCAATAATTATCTGCTCAACAATCTTTACTGCATCTTCAATTTTCTCCGCTGGTGTTTGATATGTTACTCCAAGTTTAAACACAACCCTTCTTTTTTCCATTCTCTTGAAGTTTTGAATTCTTGAATTTGTTAAATCAGAATTCCCAAAGACAAGCTGCTCACCGCTGAGACTTCTGACTCGTGTAGTTTTAATTCCAATGTGCTCTATATTTCCCCTGAACTCTCCGATAACTATAAAGTCACCAATCTCAAAAGGTCTGTCGAAAAAAATCACAAAGTAGCTGAACAGGTCACCGAGTATTGCCTGAGCAGCAAGAGCGATTGCAATACCCCCTATTCCAAGACCAGCAATAACTGCGGTGATTTCAAAACCAAGATTATCCAGCAGAAAAATGAAGCCGAGCACCCAGATAAAAAAACTTACGATGGCGGTTATTCCACGCATTTGCTTTATTCTTCTTTGAGCTTCTTCCTCTGCAGTTGCTTTCCTTTTTATATATGTATCAAGCCCAAATCTTAATGCAGCGGTTATCATTCTTATTATAAAAAAGGTAATAAGTATAATAGATATAACATCAACAGCTCTTTCAACTTTAGGGTGAAGCGTAAGAGTTTTTACTGCCGCATAAAAAACAAGGACATGTAGTATAGGAATAAATGACTTTTCCAGTCCGCGAATTAGTAAATCATCAAGCTTTGTTTCGGTTGATTCAGCCCATTTACGCAATCTGCCGAGAACAACTTTTCTAAATATGAAAACGAGTACTGATGCGCCTATCAAAATTGCAGCAGAGATTATATAACTCTGAATTGTATTACCCCAGAAAGTTTGGTTTAGAAATTCTTGCATTGTTCTCAAACTCCTTTTAATCTTAATTCAATTGTTCGCAAAAAAATTCTATTTCGCTCACAATTTAATAATTTTTTTAGGTTTGATTTTTGCTCAATTGCTTTTACTGAATACAATATCTAATTTTTCGTTACAAGATATCAAATCCAATTTTGCGGGATAATGCCAGACCAAACAGAAAAAGTCAACGGGGATACCTTCCAAAGCCATCATTCTGAAAAATTAATTTTCAGAGCCTCGGAAGAATTTAAAGAGGACGCACACTTTTCTTCTTTCAATCAATATAAAAACGTATACGAATTTTCTGTGGCTGATAAAGAAAGGTTTTGGAGCGGCGAGGCAAGAGAACTTTACTGGTTCAATTTGTGGAAAGAAGTAAAACAGGGAAAAGCGTTTAATTCAAAATGGTTTGTTGGCGGCAAAACTAACCTGAGCTATAACTGTCTCGACAGGCATCTGCCAACGGAAAAAAGAAACAAGGCCGCAATCATCTGGGAAAGCGAATCCGGCGAGAGTAAAATATTAACCTATCAGCTTCTGTTCACACAGGTTTGTAAGTTCGCAAATATCTTAAAGAAGTTCGGAGTTCAAAAGGGGGACTATGTTATTATTTATATGGGCGTAATCCCCGAAGCTGTCGTGGCAATGCTTGCCTGCAATAGAATTGGTGCAGTACATTCGGTTGTTAGTGGTGATCTCAGCAGCAATGCTCTTTCTGAAAGAATAAATAATCTTTCCTGTAAATATTTAATCACACAAGATTATGTTCTTAAAAAAGGAAACCAGATAAATCTTAAAAATAAAGTTGATAGTGCATTACAGAATTCAACATCTGTTGAAAAAGTAATTGTATTTAAAAGATCAAATGGGGAAACAAAAGCGGTTTCCGAAAAAGAAATTATATGGCAGAATGAAATTGATAAAATTCCGGATGACTGTGAAGCTGTTCCACTCCCATCTCAGCATCCTCTTTTCAGTATGTTCACAAATGGTCCAAAGGGAGATCTGGTAAACATACTTCATCTGACGGGTGGATATATGGTTCAATCTTATCTCACGGCAAAATGGATTTTTGATTTAAAAGGAAATGACATCATCTGGTCTGTTTCTGATATTAGCTGGATATCCGGACACAGCTACAGCATCTATGGTCCCCTGCTGAATGGAGTAACTACATTTCTTTATGAGGGAGTTCCAATTTATCCGGAACCGGACAAATACTGGCAACTAATTTCTAAGTACAGAATTAATATTCTCTACATTAATCCAACAACTATCCGTGCATTATTGAAGCTTGGCAATGAATGGGTGTTCAAACATGACATTTCAAGCCTGAGGCTTCTCGGTATAAAGGGAGAAACGATTAAAAAAGATACCTGGCTTTGGCTGTATGAAAATATTGGAAAGCGAAAATGCCCGATTGTTGACACATGGCTGCAAACTGAAACAGGCGCAGCAATAATTTCTCCATTACCTGGGGCGTCTGAATTTATGCCGGGTTATACTGGCTGTCCTTTTCCAGGAGTTGAAATTGATATTGTTGATATTGATGGCAATCCGGTGAAAGAAGGCGAAGGCGGTTATTTAGTCATAAAAGACAGTTGGCCATCAATGTTTGCGACTGTTAAGGAGGATAAAGAAGAGACTAATATTAATGCCTGGAAACAGTTTAAGGAAAGCTACTTTACCGGCGATGCAGCAATAAGGGAGAAATGTGGTTTTATTAAAGTCCTTGGAAGGATCGATGATGTAATAAAATCGGCTGGCAACAGAGTTGGCGGAACAGAGATAGAAAAAGTTTTGGTAAAGCATCCTTCAGTTAAAGAGGCAGCAGTTGTAAAAAGATCCGATGAAATTATTGAAAACGCAATCGTTGCTTTCGTTACACTAAACAATACAGAAGGCACACCACTTCTCAAAGAAGAATTGAGAAATTTTATTTCCGAAAAGATAGGTTCAATGGCAAAACCAGATGAATTGATATTTCTTAACGAGCTTCCAAAGTTTAGTGACGGAAAAATTGATCGTAGCTTATTAAGGGAGAAAGCAAAAGAAGGTTTGAAAGAATTGACCGGCGAAGAAGCCGGGCATCAAATAATACTTGAAAAACTCAGAGGAGATTACCAGCAATTATTTCCTGAGTAGTGGATACATTGGAGTCGGACGCAACAAATGTTAGCTACAACAATTCTTAACCTCACTTATAAATTTGAGTAAAACGATTAATTGCTGTTTGTTTATTATTTGATCTTTTCTATCTTACAACGCACTTAATTCAATTCTTTAATATTAACAATTCTTTAGGAGGCTGTTATGAAAAAACTAATAGGTATTTCTTTGCCTGTTCTTTTACTCTTTCTTTTTATTGCCAATGCTTCGGCTCAACAATGGACCGACGAGCAGAAAGCCGTTTGGGCCGGCGTTGATGCATATTGGAAAGTGAGTATGACTGATAAACCGATGGATTTTCTGTCATACTTTGACGATTCTTACTTCGGCTGGTCTTATGATGATGAAGCCCCGGGCACCAAAGCCGATGCGCAGAAATCGTTAGGCTACTGGACAGCAAAAGGTAAAGTCGTTTATTATATAATCACCCCGTCAAAGATTTGGGTGAATGGTAACTTTGCTTATGTCCATTACTATTACACACAGGTTACTGAAAGTGCCGATGGTAAACCGAATACTGAAAAAGGTCGCTGGACAGATATACTTATGAAGAAAGGCGACAAGTGGATGCTCGTCGGTGATCACGGCGGTGAAATTAAAAAATAATGATTAGTAATATTAATTACTCACATTACGCATACGCGTCATTCCGGCGAGTGAAAGGAGTCCGGAATCTATGATTATCGATTGTTTTCAGATTCTGGACCCGTATTCTCCGCCTTTGGCGGATTCGACGAGGCAAGCAAGTCCGTCAGGACTCTCCGTTAGGACTTCGTCCTACCGAGACGAGCGTCCTTTCGAGACGAGCCAGAATGACAAAGTATTCTAGGTACCGCGTAACGTGAGTTAATTAATAATAACGGTGGCGCGGATGTCTCCCGCCCCACATAATCTAAGAATCGGTATCCTGTCATATCTCCTTACCGATTCTGTTAACCAGAAAAATCCTCAAGCACGTCCGTTTATTACTTAAAAAGTTTTACCCTGCTTGACTTTAGTAATAAAAAATAACTATCATAAATAAAAAGGTACAAAATGAAAAAACTAGTCGTTTCTATATTCTCATTAATAATCAGCCTATTCCTTTCGGGAAGTAGTTTTTCTCAAACCACACATGATGTGACAGTCACCAATTTTTCATTTTCTCCCGGAGAGTTAACAATTACGGTTGGTGATGCTGTCAGATGGACAAACGTTCTTGGTAATCACAATGTTCTTGCGGATGATGGGAGCTTCACAAGCGGTCCGGCCGCACCAGCACAGTGGGTATTTACACATACTTTTACTACAGTCGGTCTTCATCCTTACTATTGTGAGCCGCACGGTGGGCCGGGTGGAACAGGAATGGCGGCTGTAGTCATTGTTCAAAATCCGGTTAGTGTTGATGATGAAAAATTAATAGCAGATAAGTTTGAGTTCCTGCAGAACTATCCTAATCCATTTAATCCATCAACCAAAATTGAATATCGCATTTCAGATCGCAGCTTTGTATCACTGAAAGTTTACAACATTCTCGGCGATGAAATTGCTACATTGGTAAATGAAGAAAAGGAGCGAGGAGTTTACGATATAACTTTTGATGCAACAGGATTATCCAGCGGAATGTATTTGTACAAGTTACAGGCGGGCACATTCGTTGAGACGAAGAAGATGATACTGCTGCGGTAAGTATAATTGTCAGAGAAACGAAAAATGTAGAGCGATTCACTGAATCGCTCTTTTTTTCATCAGGGATTTTCTGTGCTCAGTTTTGACCTTAAATTAATTATTAAAGTAAGTAAGTTTGAATTAGAGATTAAAGAGATATTTATGACACTTATTTTTCTTTGCCTAAGCCTTAGCCTTTTCTTCATTTACTCCTGTTCGGATGATGATGACTGTCCCTGCACAATGGAATTCAGAATGATTACTGTTGTTGTTGTTGATTCAACCAAAAATCTTGTTCTGGGTTTAACTACTAATGTGAAGGACGATTCCGGGAAAGTTTACGATGTTTATAATGATCCCATGATTTTTCCCGGTCATTATACTGTAATGGATGATAATTACGTAAGTGAACTTACAACCCAACCTAAAAGATTTATTTTTACGGGAGTTAAGAATTCGCTGACAGTTAACGGAGAGTTTTTCGTAAACACAGATAAATGTCACTGTCACGTTGAAAAAGTTAGCGGGCCGGATACTCTTATGCTGAGATAAACATTTCTGTTAGGTTTCTTAACTTCACATCTACGTACTTGGCTCCCCTTTTAGTATTATCTATTTTTGCTCAACATAAAAACGAGATTTTAATAAATGAGTAACGAAGCAAACAAAATAATTTACTCGCCAAAGTGTAGTACACCTTAAAGGTGTGCTACACTTTATTTATTTTCACACATCATAAAAAAGACAGATTAAATGAGTAACGAAGCAAACAAAATAATTTACTCTATGGTTGGGGTAAGTAAATTCTATAACAACAAACCAATTCTTAAAGATATTTACCTTTCTTATTTCTACGGAGCTAAAATTGGTGTAATCGGATTAAACGGTTCCGGCAAGTCATCACTCTTAAAAATTCTCGCAGGCGTTGATAAAAATATTAATGGAGAAACTGTTGTATCACCCGGTTTTACAATTGGTTATCTTGAACAGGAACCAAAGCTTGATGATACAAAAACTGTAAGAGAAATTGTGCAGGAAGGCGTTCAACCTATTGTTGACATTCTAAAAGAGTTTGATGAAATAAATGCAAAGTTTGCCGGGCCGATGGATGATGATGAAATGACCAGGCTTCTTGAACGACAGGGCGAAGTTCAGGAAAAAATTGAAGCAATGGGCGGATGGGATTTGGACGCACGACTTGAAATGGCAATGGATGCTTTACGATGTCCTCCCTCGGATACTTTGTGTAAAATTCTTTCGGGCGGAGAAAAGCGAAGAGTTGCGCTTTGCAGATTGCTTCTTCAAAAGCCTGATATACTTTTACTCGATGAACCAACGAATCATCTTGATGCTGA
>DATIJX010000215.1:0-1693 GCA_035478175.1 Ignavibacteriaceae bacterium | reverse complement strand
AATAGTATTTAGTTTTAAATTGGTTTCAAGAAATTCCTCATCTGCATCAAAATTCTTCACCAGGCCGGCACCTGCAAATGCAGTGACTTTATTTTCTCTGACCAGCGCAGAACGGATTGATACAGCCAATTCGCAATTACCATCAAAATCCATCAATCCAATTAATCCTGAATAAAGTCCTCGATCGTGTGATTCAAATTTTCGTATTAAATCTTTTGCAATGTCTTTCTGAACTCCACAAACAGCCGGTGTAGGAAATAATGAGTCAATCAGTTCGAATAGATTTTCCTTTGAGTTAAGCTCAGCAGAAATTCTGGTTATGAGATGCTGAATATTATCCAGCTTTCTGATTTGTTTCTCCTCAATAATTCGAACATTATTCGAGTATTTGATAAGAATATCTGAAATAAAATCACTTACAAATAAATGTTCTTTTTGATTCTTTTCACTTGACTTTAGTGATCTTTCAAATTGGAAATCAGATTCAGATTTTACACCTCGTGGCGCTGAGCCGGCAACGGATTCAACTTCAGCAACATTATCGGACACTTTCAGAAACATTTCCGGAGATGAGCCGAAGAAAACGGAATTATTTTTTTTGATGAAGAATAAATAACAATCGGGAAATCGGTTGAATAATTCATTCAGCAAGATGCTCCAGATTATTGTTGTGTTCAGATTAAATTTGTATGCGCGTGATAGAACTAATTTCTTAATACTACCGTCGTTCAGCTCCTTGAATGCCTTTGCTGCTATGTTTTTCCATTTCTCTAATTCGACACTCTCAGAGGTTGACTGAATAGCTGTTTTTTGAGATGAGGCATGAACCAAATCCGCCGTAATTGCTGATAACTTTTCTAAAAATGAAACCAGGTTGCTCTTAATATTATCAAGGTTACTCCCGCTATTAATTATGAAATTGTAATAGCCATATACTTCATCATTTCGAAATGCTAAAAGAAATTCCGGAACGTAAACTCTAAGAGATTCAAAATCAATCCATTCTTCTGCTGAATTTACATTATCAAACTTAGCGGAACAGCAAAGCATAAATTTGTCTGGACTATATTTTTCACTCCGGTTGCTAACGAAATTCTTTTTCCAGTGATTGTAGTTATCTGACAGCGAAAAAAAAGTTTTAGTTTCGTTTGATGTTAATTCCAGTGCAGAATTAAATCCATAATCTGTTAGCTTGTAATTTGGGGTTCGGAATAGAAAGATGTCATCTGAGAATTCATTCAGTTTGTCAATCAGTAATAGTGCATCAGTATTTTGAAGATCAAAGGCAAAGTTGACTAATTGAGGTTCATTAATTTTTCTTAAAGATCCGGTGAAAGAATTAAATTCCTCTAGTATCTCTTCTAAATTAATTTTCATCAGAAGTTTAGGTCATCCTCTATTGTATCTAAAATTCTCAAATAGCTATCGTATCTCTCAGTAGAAATTAAATTATTTTCAACCGCTTCAATAACAGCACAGCCGGGTTCGTGATGATGCGTGCAAGTATTGAATTTGCAGCTATTAATGTAGTTGCCGAATTCGATAAAGTAATGTCCAAGGTCTGATTTCCTTATTCCATAAGGATCTATTTCTCTAATTCCCGGAGTATCAATAATAAAAGTATTTTCTTCAACTTTTATCATTACTGAAGTAACCGTTGTATGAGTTCCCTTTGAAGAAAACTGACTGATTT
>DATIJX010000214.1:0-26212 GCA_035478175.1 Ignavibacteriaceae bacterium | reverse complement strand
ATTCTCATTGCCGGAAGCAACACAAGTTAAAATAAATTTATTTAATATGCTTGGAGAACAGGTGGCAACACTAGCAGAAGGAATGTATGAATCAGGCTATCATAAAATAACATTTAATGCAAGCAGTCTGCCCAGCGGAACTTATGTCTACCGTTTAGAAAGCAGCAATTTTGTTCAGGTTAAGAAGATGGTTCTGATAAAATAAATTTTGGGTGAATACTAAGGAGGCTGCTCGATTAAGGCGATCAATTGGTCGCCTTTTTCATTTTGTCAAACCCAAAAATTTTAATAAACACAGATTCCGGACTCTCCGCCTTTGGCGGATCGCCGGAATGACAGCTATGCGTAACGTGAGTTTATAATTTCTTATTGAAAATTCAGGGTTAAATTGGCGAGCAAAACTGCAGATGCAGAAGCAACATTCAGCGATTCTGCATTACCAATTTTTGGGATGCAGATTTTTTTATTACTCAACTTTTCAATTTCTTTTGTTGGTCCGTGAGATTCACTGGAAAGGATTAATATTTTTTTCTTGTCACTTCGGTAAGTAAAAATATTTTCACCTTCTGTATCAGCACAAAGAATTTCAAAGCCCTTTCCCTTTAAATCATTTAACAGATTTGGTTTCACGTCTTCAAAAATGTTAACGTGAAATACAGATCCCATTGATGAACGTATCACTTTTGGATTTGTGTAGTCTACGATGTCTTCACTCAAAAAAATGTTTTTCACTCCAAACCAATCGCAGGTTCTGATGATGGTTCCAAGATTTCCCGGATCAGAAATGTTATCAAGCATTACAATAATTTTTATATCAACAAAAATAGAATTAGAAGGAGCAAGTTTTGGTTTTACAAATACTGCTGCTATTCCTTGTGGAGTTTCTGTGTCAACAACTTTAAGGAAATCTTTTTGCTTTAACGTTTCAATTTTCTTTTTCATCTTCACTATTCCAGTAATCATTTCATCATTCTCTTCACTGAAATTATTAGTCACAAAAACCATTTCGCATTTATAACTGCTGTTTAATCCTTCCAGAACAGATTTCTTACCTTCAACTATAAATTTATTTTCTGTCTGTCGGTGCTTCTTGGTAAGAAGTGAGGAATAATACTGGAGTTCTTTTTTGGAGATCATAAGAGAGTATCGTAATCCTGTTTCTTCTCGGATGATTGTCCCTTATCGAGTTCCTGTAAATATTCATAAGTATATATGCCTGTATTGTGTCCATCTTTCCAGGTAATTTGAATTGCGTACTCTCCGACTGTTTCAATATTTTTTACCAGGAACATTTCAGGTGTAATCATTTTATTTGCCGGGGGACGATAAGTTTTAAGCAGTACAGTTTCGCCTTTGCAGGTTGCACACGGACATTCATCTCTTAAATATTTCAAAGCAATTGTGCTGATGGTTTCATCTTCCCAGATTATCTCGAGCGATGATTTATCTTTTAATTTTATTGTTTTTGGTATCAATCTTTCTCCGAAAAATTCATTTTTGAATAATCAATTTTAATCAAATAGATTTTAGCATTCAATTAATCAAAATTTATTAATTTGTTGTTTGCTATCTTTAGCCTGTGAAATCGAATAAAATTCTTATAATTATAAACAATACTTTGATAGAGATGTTCTAAATGGGTGTAATTAGTGTTGAAATATTAATGTTTATGGTTTCTGTTTTCCTGACAGGCCTGATCACAGCCGCCGAAATTGCTTTGTCTTCTTTTGGCGAGAACAAGATTGAAGAGCTGAAAGAGAAAGGTGATAATATCTGGCAGAAATTTTTAATCGTTCACAAAAATCCAGAACCATTTTACGGCACAATTCATTTATTGTCACTTTCTTTTTTAATTTCTTCGGTAGTATTTGGATTTCTTCTGAGTGCAAAGTTTATTAATCCTGGCATCACAGAACCCGGGGTGGGTATCTATGATGATCTATTAAGATTAATCATATCATTTGCTTTGACTATTATTTTTATTGCATCCACGCTTACAATATTCAGCTACCTTATTCCGAGAGCACTCGGTTTCAAATATGCTGATATGCTGGGCAGATTATTTATCATAATACTTATACCTCTTTCAAAGATTTTCATAGTACCAGCCAGATTATTGAATACATTCAGTGATTTTCTGTTACTCCCTTTCAAAGAAAAAACAAACTTTGCGCAAGCGAAACCATCAGAGGATGAGATACTTGATATTATTGCTGATGGAGTTAAATCAGGTGCAATTGATGAAAAAGAAGTTGAGATTATTAGGAATGTTATTGAATTTAATGACCTGAAGGCTGGAGAAGTAATGGTTCCAAGGACTGAAATGATTTCGATTGATATTAATGAAACAGACGAGAACTTACTTCAGAATATTATTTTAAGAGGTCATACTCTGATTCCTGTTTATGAGGATTCAATTGATAACATTATCGGAATTCTCCATAGTAAAGACGTTATTAGATTGATTTTAGAATCAGGTTCGATAACATCATACACAAATTTGATAAGACCAGCCTATTTTATTCCTGAGACAAAATTGATTTCGGAAATTCTAACTGAAATGCAGCGACGTGGTGAAAGGTTGGCAATAGTTTCTGATGAATATGGCGGGACCGAAGGTGTTATTACAATTGAAGATATTCTTGAAGAAATTGTAGGTGAGATAAAAAGCGATTCAGTCACCGAGCAAAAAGAGTATTATAAATTTCCGGATAATAAATATTTTGTGCTGGGTTCAATGCAGATAGCTGATTTTAATGAAGTTTTCAATCTTACTCTTCCTGAATCAGACGAATACAATACCATTGCTGGATTCATATCTGAAAGGTCGGGTAAAATTTTGAGTTTGAATGAAACGGTAGAATTTGAAGGAGTTAAGTTTGAACTGATTAAAAAGATCAGGCAGAAGATGGTTCAATTCAAAATTTATTCTGACTCAAATGAATTCATAGAAAAAGAAATTAATGAAAATTAATTAGAGAAGATTATTCTAAATGAAAAAAGGCCTGATAGCTTCAGCAATCTTGATAGTAGTACTTATCTACTTTTTTTATCCAGAAACAGTCGTCACGTACCCTGCCGGGGTTACTGCACCTGATCAGCCGAAGCAGACAAGCATTAGCGTAATTAAAAAATGGGAATCAGATGAGTTTTATTTTAATGCGCTGGCTGAGTATCAAATTAAAGCTAGAGTACTCAGCCGAAATAATTTTTCTATTGGCAAAGAGAGTGAAATCTCACCATTCGATTTAGCACTTGGATGGGGACCGATGTCCGATCAAAGTGTAATTGATAAAATAGATATCTCGCAAAGCAATCGGTGGTATCGTTGGAGAGCAGATGTATTACCAATTCCGGCAAGAGAAATAAGTTTGAATAGTGCGAATGTTCATATCATCCCAAAAGATGAAACGATTAAAGATAAGTTTGACGATGTATATTCAGGAAGCTTGATTGAAATGAAAGGATATCTTGTTGAGATTACAACTGCTGATGGCTGGCGCTGGAAAAGCTCGCTTAAAAGGGATGATACAGCCGGCGGTAGCTGCGAATTATTCTGGGTTGAAGATTTAGTGGTGTTTGATAAATAATTTGCTGGAAAGCAGTTTCATCTTGTTTAGATTGCTGGAAAGTGATATTTTTGGCACACAAAAATTTAAGCTGGTGTTGCTTCCGCCTTCAATACATTACGGCGAGACAAGCAACTGGCTAATTGATCTGCAGAGCAGATGACTAATGCAGATTGAATGAATTGAAAAATGCTGGTGTAGCTCAGCTGGTAGAGCAGCTGATTTGTAATCAGCCGGTCGGCGGTTCGAATCCGTTCACCAGCTCTTAAAACCCTCTCAGAACGAGAGGGTTTTTCTTTTTTGGCTGAATCTTAATTTAAGACTATCCATTTCAAATAGGATACGGAAGCTTATAATTTTTAAATTCTTTGAGTAGTTCTACTAATTATTAAGCTGCAAATAAAATCGAACTTCAGAAATCTATTAGCAGCTTTTTGTATTTGCACATACTTAAAATCTTGATAAGTTAAATTGGTTAAATTCAAAGAAAGAGGGAGAAAAATGAAAAAAATAATTTTTTCAGTTTTAATTATGTTTATGTTATTAGCAATCAGTTCTAACACTTCCTGCCAGGATCAGAGTGAGAGGACAACTTCTCAAGACTTAATCCAATTACCTTCGCCGAATTACGATGGCAATACTTCAGTTGAAAAGGCATTACTACACAGAAGGTCTGTTAGAAATTATAGTGAAGGGCAATTAACCCTATCAGAACTTTCCCAAATCCTTTGGTCAGCCCAGGGAATAACCGATAAAACTGATGGATTAAGAACTTCTCCGTCAGCAGGGGCTTTGTATCCACTTGAAATTTATATTGCTGCTGCAAATGTAAAATCGCTTGGATTTGGTCTTTACAAATACAATCCGCACGATCATTCTATTGCTTTAATCTCAGAGGGAGATATCATAGATGATATTTCAAATGCATCACTAAAACAAGGAGCAATTACCCATTCATCAGCCATCATAATAATCACTGCAATCTATGAAAGAACATCAGTTAAATATGGCAACAGGGCAGAGAGGTATGTTTTTATGGAAGCAGGTCACGCAGGTCAGAACATCTACTTGCAATGTGTTTCATTAGGATTGGGAACAGTAATGATAGGTGCATTCCAGGACGAGGCTTTAAAAAAAGTTCTTAATCTTTCATTGAATGAATTTCCTTTAGCTCTATATCCTATTGGCAAGTTGTAAATGAGATTTTTATTTTGATTTAAATTTATTTCAGTAAATGATCTAACCAGTTTCTGCGATTCTTAAGAAATTAATATAAATCTCACTCTCAGCATCGTATTAAATTCTCACCAAAAAACCGTAAAATATTTAATGCTGGTGCTATAATTCTCTCCTTAATTAATCAATTCGGTAAAGTCAGATTGGTGATAGGAAATTACAAATACCTGCACAAATGGTAAATTTTAACTCATTTTCTAATAAAACGCTGCAAAATATAAGTTTTTCGATGGCATTTTAATTGTCTCTAATTGTTGTTTTTTATTCAGAATTAAAATCTTTTAACAATAAATGGTGGTTCTTATGAAAAATTATTTTACTGGTCAATTTAGGTACTTACTTATATTGATTTTCTTTATTTCACTTTCCAGCTCAAATGCACAGTTTAACGATTATACAATTAAGCTTGGTTTACAGGCAAATGGTATTTTACCTGATACCGAGTTTGATAAAGAGAATAAGCCAAAAGATCCGGAATATAAATTCTCAGGTCTTGGCAGACTTTTTCTAAGGTTTGAGTTTTTTACTCCAGTCGTGGAAATGGAAGTTGGCGGGGGATTTGGCAGACTCGCTGGTATAGATACCGTAAAAAATAATTGGTGGACAACTATCATCCCTGTAGATTTTCGGGTTATTCTGAGTCCATTTGATATGGATGTTTGGAGTCCTTATTTATATGGTGGTGTGGGTGGAATGTATTTCAATAATGATGATCCGCCAAGCGAGCCATTTAATAATGGTAAGGAAGAAGGATGGACGACAATATTTCCGGTAGGAGGTGGTTTTGAAGTTGCCCTCTCCGAAGCTATCACTCTGGATTTTTCAGGTGGTTATACTTTTACTTTATCTGACGATTTAAATAAATATAATAACCGCAACATTCCAAACGCTGAAGGAAATTATGACGGATACTATAGCGCAGGCATCGGATTAATTTTTGTAAATGGAAGTGGCTCATCGGATAAAGATGGAGATGGTTTAACTAAAAAGGAAGAGAGAGAACTTGGAACTGACCCGGAAAACCCTGATTCTGATGGTGATGGATTAAAAGATGGAGAAGAAGTAAGAACTTATTTAACAAATCCGTTGAATGCTGATACTGACGGTGATGGATTGAAAGATGGTGATGAAGTAAAAACCTACAATACCGATCCGAACAAAACAGATACTGATGGCGATGGATTAACAGATGGAGAGGAAATAAATCTTTATAAAACTGATCCTCTGAAAGCAGATACTGACGGTGACGGTTTATCAGATGGAGACGAAATCAAAATTCACAAAACTGATCCTCTGAAATTAGATACAGATGGAGACACTTTAACAGATGGAGATGAAATTAATCTCTACAAAACTAATGCATTGAATCCAGATACTGATGGTGATGGACTTAGAGATGGTGAAGAAATAAATATGTATAGAACAGATCCACTGAAAGCGGATACTGATGGTGGTACGGTTGATGACTTCACAGAAGTCAACAGAGGAACTAATCCTCTCAATCCTGAAGATGATGTCATCAAGATGGATGTTCCTATTGTTCTGGAAGGAATAACTTTCGAGACTGGTAAATCTGATATTACACCTGAATCTGGAGTGGTTCTTCAGGGTGCACTAAAAACAATGCAGACATATCCTGATATTATTGTTGAGATAAGCGGTCACACAGATGATGTGGGTAGTGCATCAAGCAACCAGGCATTGTCTCAAAGAAGAGCGGACTCAGTTAGATTCTGGTTAATTAGTAATGGTATAAACCCGGACAGAATAATTGCAAAGGGTTATGGCGAGGAATTCCCAAGAGTTCCGAATGATTCTCCTGAACATAAGAGAATGAACAGACGAATAGAATTTAAACGAATAAGATAAATGATGTAGTTAATTAAGATACAGCCCCTTCAAATTTGGAGGGGCTTTTTTTTGTGCTTGAAGCTTGACAACAATTATTTTTTTATTATTTTTGTAATAAAATTTTCATTTTTAGTAATAGATGTAATATTATTTTCAAGTGAATACTAATCATTTAATTGATCTCTTCTTAGAAACTGCAAAAATCGATGCCTTATCGGGCAACGAAAAATCTCTCGCTGATTATATAAAATCTTTTTTACAGAAATACAATTACGTTATCACAGAAGATAACTCTAACCAATTTTCAAATAGTAATTCAGGAAATCTGATTTGTAGAATTGGTGACGGCGGTGATTTTGTAATGACTGCACATATGGATACTGCACGACCAACACTTAATATAAAACCAAAAATATTAGAGGATAAAATTGTTTCTTCAGGTGATACTGTGCTTGGTGTAGATAATAGAGCAGGTGTTTCAGTTCTACTATTTATTCTTGAGAAAATTGAAAAAGAAAAAATTCCAGTCAAAGATTTTACGGTAGCATTCACTACTTGTGAGGAAACAACTCTGTATGGTTCAAAATATCTTGGACTGAATGGTAGAATCAAATATGGTTTTGTTTTTGACTCCGGCTACAGACCCGGCAATTTTATCCACTCAGCTTGCGGAGCACTTGGATTCAAGATAAAAGTTATTGGTAGAGCATCTCATTCTGGCATTTCTCCTGAAAAGGGTGTTAACTCTCTTTTAATTGCTTCACGGGCAATAAGCAGCCTGCCATTAGGTAGAATAGATGATGAATCAACAATGAACATTGGAATTTTGAAGAGTGGTTCAGCCGTTAATGTAATTCCAGAAATTGCTGAACTTAATGGCGAGGTAAGATCATTTGATGTAAATAAAGTTGAGAAATACTTCAACTTAACTTTGGATATCTTTAATAAAGAAGCAGAACAGATGGGAGGCAAAATAGAAGTCGATTCGTTTTGGGATTTTAAGCCATACACAGTTTCTGAAAATTCTCCGGTATTTAAAGAGACATTTAGAGTATTAGAAAAAGTTGGACTGAAACCAACTCCAAGAATCTCACTTGGAGGAAGCGACGCAAACTCATTAAACGAAAAAGGAATTGAATCAGTTAATCTGGGTATTGGTGCTCAGAATCCCCATTCAAATGATGAATTTATTTTTATAGAAGACTTAGTAAAATCAGCAGAAATAGCTCTTGAACTGGTAAAGAAAAATTAGTGCTTATGAAAAAACTTTTACAACTACTCTTAATTTTATCCTTTGCTTTTATTGAACAAGGATGCTTTGCGCAATCCTCAAAAGGGCACCTGGTTATCATAGGCGGTGGGGACAAGACCGAATATATAATGCAAAAAATTGTTGATCTTGCCGGAGGACCGGAGGCAAAAATTATAATCATACCGAACGCCAGCTCAGAACCTGAAGAATCAGCCAAATACAATGTAGAGGAATTCAAAAATCTTGGTTGTAGTAATGTCGCTTATATAATGTTCAATAGAGTAGATTCCGATAAAGATTCACTCGTAGATATATTATCCGGTGCTAGCGGGATATTTTTTTCCGGTGGTGATCAGAGCTATTTGACCAGAGATATGCTGGGAACAAAACTGCTTGATAAGGTTTATGATATTTACAATAATGGGGGAGTAATTAGCGGAACAAGTGCCGGTGCTGCTGTGATGAGTAAACTTATGATTACCGGTAATGAATTAATTAATAAAGATTCTTCCGACATATTCATTTCTATTCAAAAAAATAATGTTGAAGTAAAAGAAGGTTTCGGTTTTATAAAATCAGCGTTTATCGATCAGCATTTCATTAAAAGAAAAAGATTAAACAGGTCAATAAGTGTTGTTCTTGAAAATCCGAATCTTTTAGGAATCGGCATTGATGAATCTACGTGTATCGTTGTTTATCCCGATGAAAAATTTGAAGTTATTGGCGAGAATCAGGTTATGATATTCGATGCAACAAATTGTCGCGATGTTAAACTGGACAAGAACAGCAATCTTGGGGGTGAGAATATTATAATGCACTTATTAATTAATGGTGATAGGTTCGATCTTAAATCAAAAGAAGTAATCGAATGAGTGAGAAGAAAAAATTTAAGTTAAAAGTCCCGAACACTTATTTACTGATATTTTCACTCCTGGTGCTTATTGCAATAATGACCTGGATTATTCCCGGCGGTAAGTATGAGCGTTCAGTAATTGATGGGAGGGAAGTTGTTGTTCAAAACTCATTTGAATATGTTGACAGTAATCCTCAGGGTTTCTTTGCACTGTTTATTGCACCTTTAAAAGGTTTTGTTGAAGCAGGCTTAATCATAGGTTTTGTGTTAATTGTTGGGGGTGCCTTTAATGTCCTGGCAAGAACTCAGGCAATTGATTCTCTAATAAACAAGCTTGCTAAGGCGCATAAAAATTCCAGTTTTCTCAGAACGATGTTCATTCCTGTTCTTATTTTAATGTTTTCTCTTGGCGGTGCAACATTTGGAATGAATGAAGAAATCATTCCATTCGTTCTTATCATAGTTCCAATTTGTCTTGCTCTTGGTTACGATTCAATAACCGGAGTAGCAATTCCACTTGTAGGCGCACATGTCGGATTCGCAAGCGCATTTCTTAATCCGTTCAATGTTGGAATTGCACAGGGTATAGCTGAAGTTCCTTTATTCTCCGGTATTGGCTACAGAGTTATTTGCTGGTTAATTTCGACGATCGTTGCAATACTATTTATGGTTTATTATGTAAGAAAAATTTCTAAAAATCCTGAGAAGAGCCCTACCTACACTGAAGATAATGAACGTCGGAAAAATGAACACTTCGACCACGTTTATAATAATAGCAATTATTTTTCATTAAAACATAAATTTGTTCTTTTAACATTTGCACTTTCACTCCTTATGCTGGTAATTGGAGTGGTTGAATTTGAATGGTTCATTGAAGAAATTGCTGCAATGTTTTTTATTATGGGAATAGTCGTTGGTATAATCGGCGGATTAAAAAGTGAAGAACTAATCAAAAGTTTTATAGACGGTGCAAAAGATCTTGTTGGTACAGCATTCATTATTGCGCTAGCAAGAGCAACACTTGTAATATCTCGTGATGGACAAATCATCGATACTATACTTTACGGACTTTCTCCTTATATCGAGTCAACTTCGCCGGTATTTGCTTCACAAAAAATGTTTGTTGTTCAGGCAATAATTAATTTCTTTGTTCACTCAGGAAGCGGGCAGGCAGCTCTTACAATGCCAATTATGGCTCCGCTCGCAGATTTGGCCGGAGTTACAAGGCAAACGGCTATTCTCGCTTTTCAACTTGGAGAGTACACAAATATTATAATACCGACTTCTGCGGTAACAATGGGTGCACTGGCAATGGCTCGTGTGCCGTGGGATAAATGGGCAAAGTGGGTTTTACCTTTGATGATTATCTTTTTTCTGTTGGGGTTTTTGTTACTGATTCCACCAAATCTTTTTGGCTGGAGTTGAAGCAATTAATTAATCATTCACAAATTAAATTTGGAGGTATTATGAAAGCCAAATATTTTCTTTTCGTTTTCTTTTTAATCTTCACTTTCGTTTTGCAAGAAATCCCTGCTCAGGAATTTCAAACGGGAGAAATTGCTGTAGTGATGAGCAATTTTGGGAGAGTCAGGGTTATCGATGATTCACTCTCAGGTGTAAGACAGATAGACCGTTCTTCGTTTCTTGCAGGTATTAATCCGAATTATGTTTTCAGTTATCTCCTCTCCTCGGAACCTGAAGACTCAATGAAAAATGTACTTAATCCACAATTAAGTGATTATGAGATTTATGGTTCAATTAATAATTCATACGATACAACCGGACAGTCACCTGATTTTCTTGTAAAACACAATGTTTATGGTTGGGATGGCGGGGCATACATTCTTGTTAAGTTCACTGTTGTTAATAGAGAATCTGTAGACCACAATACAGTTCTTGGTATGGAAATAATTCCTCAAACTGATGGCAGCTACGGGCTTGAAAGTGTTGAGTATCTTCCAACTCAGGAAATAATTTCCATGTACCGTTTGCCAACCTCAGTTTATACTGGATACAAAATTCTCTCACATACACTTACTTCTCTTAGATCGTTCGAGTGGTATAGTGGATATAATACTAGTAACCCTGATTTGTATTCCTGGCTAACCTATGGTCAAATTGATATGCTTTATGAAGCCGGCGGTGATGGTGCTGTTAGCATATTTGCAAAAGATGCAATAAACATTCCTGCAGGTGATGAAGTAGAAATGTGGGTTGGAATTTCTGTTGGTGACAATGAATCTGAAATGATTGCAAATATGGGATTGGCAAAGGACAAATATGACTTAATAACAGTTGGTGTTGAAAAGGATTATTCAACTATACCAACAGATTATGTTTTAAATCAGAACTATCCAAATCCATTTAACCCAAGCACAACCATTCGCTTTGCAATTCCGCAATCTGAATTTGTTTCATTAAAAGTTTATGATGTGCTCGGAAATGAAGTTGCAAATCTTGTTAATGAGGAATTAGCTGCAGGCAGCTATAAAGTTCAGTTCGATGCAAGGTCATTGACCAGTGGAATTTATTTCTATCAGATAACAACTGGTAATTATTCAGAAACTAAAAAAATGAACTTAATTAAATAAATTAAAAGAGGTATACTATGAAAAAACTATTTTCATTCTCAGTGATTTTTCTTCTAGCATCAATTTTTGTAATTGACAGCTATGCTCAAAGCTTTTACACCGGAGGTATCGGTGTAAATCTCAACAACTTTGGACGGGTTCGTGTATTTTCAGATAATCAGGTTACCCGTCAGGTTGACCGGTCATCAGTTCTAGTTGGTGTAAGTGCAAGTGCTGTTTTTGATTATACTCAGGATGCAGGAACAGTATTAGCAGCAACCACAGTAGGCTCACCATTATTCAGCGATTTTGAAGTTACCGGAACAATTGATAATTCGGATTCAAACCTTCCTCCTAATGTTGAAGTTTTAATAAATATTTACGGCTGGACTAATGGTACTTATCTTCTTGCGAAGATGAATATAAAAAACAATGAGAGCACATCTATACCTGCTGTAATCGGAATTGAAATTTTACCACAGGTTGACGGTGCTTATGGTGGTGAAACAGTTCAATGGAATGCAGCTTCTCAAACTGTTTTAATGAATAAAACAGGATGGGTTGGTTATAAATTCTTTTCAGCACCGCAAACTGCTCTTAAATCAATTAACTGGACAAGCGGATATGGAACAGATGCGTTGTTCTATCAATGGCTGACTCAAAACTCTTACGATCCTCCGCTTACTGCAGGTGTGGATGGTGCAGTTGCTATACTTGGACAAGCTCCAATAAATATCGCAGCCGGACAATCTGTAGATTTTTATTTTGGAATTTCACTCGGAACAAGTCAGAGCAACTGTCTCTCAAATATGGATGCATGTTTAGTTAAATATAACCAGATAGTTCCGGTTGAACTTACATCCTTCACAGCTAATTCAAACGGCAACACTGTTGAACTGAACTGGACAACTGCTTCTGAATTAAATAATCAGGGATTTGAAATTGAAAGAAAAACTTCATCTGATCTCGATTGGGTTTTATTAGGATTTAAAGAAGGAAAAGGAACAACAACTGAATCACAAAGCTATTCCTATCTCGACAATGTTTCCTCTCTTGAGAAAGGAACAGTAAGCTACAGATTAAAACAGATTGATTTTGGTGGAAATTATTCTTATAGCGATGAAGTTGAAGTTGATGTAAATCCTGCTCCAAATCAATTTGAACTCAATCAGAATTATCCGAATCCATTCAACCCCAGTACAACTATTTCCTTTGGGGTGCCGTTTAGTTCACAAGTGACTTTGAAGATTTACAATACGCTTGGAGAAGAAGTAGCTGAGTTGGTGAATCAAAATCTAAGTGCTGGTTCCTATTCGTACAGCTTTGATGCTGCAGTACTTCCTTCAGGCATTTATGTCTATACATTACAAGCTGGTGAAAAATTTATCTCTAAAAAGATGACATTGATCAAGTAGCATTATTCATTTTAGTAGCACAGATTAATAATCTGTGCTACTTTTACATTTACACGTATGGAACGTTACAAAGAAGTCCAGGAAAAAATAAAGAGCAGATATAACTCTCTTCCGAAAAATCAGCGGAAGATTGCGGAATTCTTCATTAATAATTTTGATAGAATTCCTTTTCTTAATGTTCAGGATCTCTCAAAGCAAACAGGTGCAAGCGTTGCGTCTATAGTCAGATTTGCTCAAAGATCCGGGTACACAGGGTTCAGTGAACTGAGGGATGCAATCACAGTTTCCCTTCAGAAAGGATTGAATAATGGTGAAATATTTCCGCTACTTGAGAAAAGAAAATTTGAGGATAACCTCCTGACTGATGTTGCAAATCTCGACATAAAAAATATTAATGATACTCTCAATCTTATCGAGAGAAAATCTTTTAAATATGTGATCGATCAAATATCAAAATCAGTTAGAGTACATACTGCAGGACTTGGTATCTCTTATCTGCTTGCTGAAATATTAGCTTATCAGTTAACACAGGTAGGGATTAATGCGTCCGTGCTAAAACATACACACACACTCTTCCACGAGCAGGTTTTATACATGGATAAAGATGACTTATTGATGCTGTTTTCCTTTCCTCCTTATTCAAAGGAAACAATTGAACTTGCGGAATATGCATCTGAGAGAGATATAAAAATTATCTCTATAACAAATAAGCATTCTTCGCCAGTTACATTTTATACAAAGGCTAATCTTATCGTGGAAAGCCGAAATATGCTATTCACAAATTCTTTTGCAGCAATATCTGTAATCATAAATGCTATTGCTACTGCATGTGCAGTAAAAGATAAAGCCAGAGCAAAGAAGATTCTAAAAGAATCTGAAGAAATTATGGTTAGTCAAAATCATATTATTAATGGGAGATGAATATGAAACAATTTTTATTACTACTCCTTCTAACACCTTTACTAATATATGCCGGCACTACCGGAAAACTGTCAGGTTCTGTTAAAGATGCGCAAACGGGTGAGGCGCTTGTTGGTGCAAATATTATGATTGTTGGAACTGATCTTGGCGCTGCGACTAATGTCAACGGCAGTTATGTAATCCTTAACATTCCGCCCGGTAACTATTCTGTAAGGATAAGCTTTATTGGATATGAAAGTAAAATAATAACCGAGGTAGGAATTGTTGTTGACCAAACAACAGTCTTGGATGTTACTATAAATCCTCAGTCAATTATGGTTGATGAGGTTGTCGTTGTGGCTACAACTCCAATGATTCAGAAAGATGTCACCAGCAGTATCTCGGTTATAACCAGAGATCAGATTGATGCTTTACCGGTTTCAACATTTACAGACTTGCTTTCTTTACAGGCAGGAGTAGTTCAAACAGGAAACAATGATCTTCACATTCGCGGCGGTCGTTCTAATGAGGTCGCATATCTTATTGATGGAATTTACGTTAAAGATCCATTGCTTGGCAACTTAAGTCTTGAAATTGGTAATGATGCAATTCAGGAAATGAGTTTGTTAAGCGGAACATTTAATGCTGAGTATGGAAATGCATTAAGCGGTGTGGTAAATATTGTAACAAGGGATGGCGGCGATAGATTTACCGGCAGAGTTGAGGCAAGAACAAGTGAGTTCGGTATTGATAGATATTCCAGTTTTCATGAATCAAGAATTAATGGAAGCTTGAGCGGTCCGTTTTTTACAAATCAGATCAATTTTTTTATTTCAGGAGATATGGACAACCGGGGCAGCTATCTTCCATATGGATACAATAAGTTAAGTTCATTCTTTACAAAACTATCAACCTCAATCTTTCCCTATACAAAAATCTCTTTACAAAATAGGGGAAGCCAGAGTTACAGACAGGGCTATGATCATTCTTTCAAGTATATCGGAGAGCAATACCTGAGAGCAAAGACCGATAGCTGGCAATCTTCTCTAACCTTTACACATACACCTGCAAACAATTTCTTTTACGATATAAGAGCTTCTTATTTTAATCAGGGATATTATTCAGGCATAGATAAAGACACATCGGAATATTTGGCAACATTCCAGAGAGAATATTTCAGTGAATACGGAAATGGATTTGAGTTTTACAAGCTTGCTGATCCGCTTTCATTAACGGACAGCCGAACAGCCACTGCAGATTTCAAGGTTGATGCGGTCTGGCAAATTGATAATTTTAATGAAGTTAAGATGGGCGCACAGTATCAAAACCACTGGCTGAGATTATTTTATGTATTCGATCCGAAGAGAAACTTTCCTTACAGAGATAGCTATAATACTGAACCGTTTGAGATTGCTGGTTATATCCAGGATAAAATTGAACTTCCTTATCTCGTCCTGAATCTTGGTTTAAGATACGACTATTCCAATGCTAATGTTACATATCGTGCTGATCCATTGAATCCTGAAACAATTATAACCGCAGGTCCAAAACAGCAGCTTTCTCCACGAATCGGAATTGCTCATCCAATATCTGATAGGAGCAAACTTCATTTTTCATACGGTCATTTCTTTCAGAATCCTGAATTTCAATACATGTTTGAAAATAATATGTATGATCTCAATGTAAGAGAACCACTTTTTGGTCAGGCGGATCTTGATGCCGAAAGAACAATCTCTTACGAGGTTGGGGTTTCTCATCAGTTCACGGATAGAATTGCTACACATCTTACAGCTTATTACAGAGATATTACCGGATTAATTGGAACCCGATATTTCTTCCCGTTTGTAGAAGGTAGATACACAGGCTATACTTTATATGTGAATGAAGACTACGCTAACGTCAAAGGTTTTGAGTTTACGCTTGATATCAGACCTGACAGATATTTTTCGGGAGGTTTAACTTACACTTACATGGTAGCAAAGGGAAGTGCATCCTCAGAAACTGAACAGTATCCGGGCACACAGGAATCCACTCAACTCTATTATCTCAATTTTGACAGAACACATGTTATTAATTTCTCGGCTACACTTAGGGTACCGGAAAACGAAGGACCACCAGTTTTTGGAGCACCAATTTTTGAAAATATGGATATTAGTCTGATTGTGAGAGCAAGTTCGGGAGCTCCATATACGCCTGCCGGCAGAGATGTTGGATTTGTTGAGAGAAATTCTTTAAGGCAGCCCGGTATTTATACAATCGATATGATCATCGGAAAATCATTCTATTTTATGGAAAGTGTTGAAACAAGATTTTTCATGGAGATATACAATCTCACAGATCATCAAAATATACTTTATGTTTATCCGGATACCGGAGATCCTGATTATACTGTTGTTGGAAATCAGTCTCAGGAATATATGCAGGATCCTTCAAACTATGGACCACCGAGAGTTATCCGGCTTGGTGCTTCAATAGGATTTTAATTTAATTGATAGCGAGTTTGACAATGAAAAAAACATTTTTATTTATTTCAATTTTATTTTTTTCTTCGGTTATAATTGCACAGGTTGGCAGGGACGGCGAAGAAAATTTTAATGATCTTGAAAAAGTTTTTTCAATAAGAGACAGAGCCGGCGGAACTCATAATGCCAGTAACATCGGTTTATTTTTTGAGAACCGCGGCAAGCTTTATCCAAGAAGAATTACTCAAGGTCCTTCAGGTGAATTTCCTATAAATAGTGGAAAACATTATATCTATAGAATTAATCCAATGGTTGGAATTCCGGGGAATGTTATTCAGGGGAGGTATACTGAAAATGAAGAGTGGGAAGCAGTTGGCGGATTTCAAAATCCTGAACTATCACAAATTGCATTAAGTGATAAGCCACTGACCTGGCATCCTGTAAACGGTTGGCCTGTAAAAGATTCAAGTGGTAATCCAATAATTCTTTCTGATCAGGACAGCTACTGTGCGTACAATGATAGCAATAATACAATAGGCATATTAAATATTCAGATAGATCAGGTTGGGTATACTTATGGAGTGAAGTTCGCCCAAAATTTAATTTTCTTTAAGTATATCATTACAAATAAAAGCAATCAGGATTATGATAAACTTTACTTCAGTCTCTATGCTGATATTGATGTTGGAAACATAAGCGGTGGTGTGCCTGAATACGATGATGACAAAATCGAATTCATTAAAGACAAAAACTTTCTTTATTTCTACGATTCGGATAATTACTCATCTGAATGGCCCGGCGGTAAAGTTGGAATGATGGGTGTTGCATTTCTTCAAACTCCGGAAGTAAATGGAGTGCAGCTTGGAATTACTGATATGCATTATAATCTTTATTATGATGACAGGGATATTGATACAGTTCAGTATGGTATTATGTCCAGCAGCCGCGGTCTTTATAATTCAACACTTGGTTCAGCATATTTTCATCTTGGTAATAATCAGGAACTCAATTTCGACGATGTTAGTACAATAGCAGCAAGTGGGTTGGATATTGTAGCCAACATGAGTTCAGGGCCGTACTTGTTACGAGCGGGTGAAAAGATTGAATTCATTACAGCAATAGTCGCAGGCGAAACTGAAGAAGAACTTTTGGAAAGTCTTGACCAGGCTTATAAAATTCTTGACTTTAATTTTGAAATAGCTAAACCACCAGCAACTCCAACACTCTATTCTTATGCTGGAGATACAGAAGTTATTCTATACTGGAATGATATCGCTGAAGGATCTTTTGATACTTTTTCCGGAGAGTATGATTTTGAAGGTTATCGTCTTTATAAGAGCACTGATAAAGGAATTACCTGGGATCTGCTGGCAGACTATGACAAGATAAATGACATAGGATTGGATCGTGGATTGCAGTATAGTTTTACAGATAATAAAGTTATCAACGGTTTAACCTATTGGTATTCAATTACCGCATACGACAGAGGCGATGCAGAACTTGAAAGCCTTGAGAGTGCGAAAGGCACAAATCCCGAAGCGATCAGCTTAAATTCAGTTGTACCAGTTTCATCTGCTTTGGGCAGAACACCTGTCTCTTCTGGCGGTGCCGAACATTTTGGCTCCGGAACTTCTAATTATATACTTACTCCAACTCCTGTTGATGATGAATCACTTTCAAACAGCAGATATGAAATATTTTTCAACTTTACCACAAAAACCGACAGAGGAAAACTTAAAACTCAGGTTGAAGTAACAATAGTAGATTCATCAAAGACATTACCTCATCAATATGGGCTTGCATTCAAGACTGACAGAATTTTTGACATTGTTGATCTAACAACCGGAGACGTTTTAAAAGAGGACAACACATATATACCGCGAGTGTATCCAGGCGTGAGATATTCCTTGAATGGCAGTGTTGTTCCGGGAATCGAGTTCAGGGTTTACGATCTAAATCCCACAGCACCGCCTGATTCATTACCGTCTAAGGATGATAGATTAACAATAAATTTCTCCATTAATAGTTTAAAGAATGGGACAGATTATGTTTTGCAGAACCGTCCTTTCGAACTTGATAAAATTCAGGCTACTGAAGACGGCATAATTCTTCAATTGGCATCTCCTGAAATAATTAACGACGTATCGAGAGTTGGCGGTACAGATAACTTTGAAATTGATTTCTCAGTTGTAGATGAGACTCTGGTTCTGAATGCTCTTTATCTAATCTCTGTAGCAAGCAGGGGATTTGATGCATCGAACGAAGGTATTATTTCGTTACTTGTAAAAAGAGATAATACAGAGATCACTTTTGACTCTCTCAAAAACCAAAGCTCATTTGCATTCAATGGAATGCGTGGAGTTGTAAATTTCCCATCAAATAATCCTCCACAACCGGGAAATATGTTTTCCTTAACAACAGTGATTCCGAAACAGCCGAATATTTTAGATAGATATCGTTTTACTGTTAACGGTCCTGTGATCAGTCGGGAAACAATTCAGAATGATATGAACAAGATCAGAGTCGTACCAAATCCATACGTGGTTTCTTCTTTGTATGAACCCGAGTTCGGCGAGTTAAGAAGAGAACCTCTTCGTCAAATTCAATTTATAAATCTTCCGCCCGAATGTACTATATACATTTTTACAGTTGATGCTGATTTGATTAAAACTTTATATCATAGTTCAACGACAGGAACAGCAGTTTGGGATTTACGCGCTGAAGGCGGCAGAGAAATAGCAGCAGGAGTTTATATGTATCTGGTTAAGACAAGCGATTCGGAGTACCTGGAAAGATTTGCGGTAATTAAATAACTGAAGCACTTTATTCAGGAGATAATTATGAAAAAGTTTTTACCTTTAATACTAAGTTTAATATTTATCATTGCGGGAAATGCACAGAATCCAAATCTTGGAACAGGCGGTGCACAATTTCTGCAAATACCGGTTGGTGCACGCCCTGAAGCAATGGGGGGAGCAGTAGTCGGATATATTGACGATGCTTCGTCGATATTCTGGAATCCTGCTGGCATAGTGAAAGTAAGGAATGTTGATGTGTTCTTTTCTTATATGGATTGGTTTTCATTGTTTGATCATAGCGCAGCGGCGATTGTATTTAATTTAGAAGATGTCGGGGCTTTTGGTGCTAGTCTTATTATGTTTAATACAAATGAGATGGAAATTACAACCGAAGTTGAACCGAATGGAACAGGAAGATTTTTTGATGCGGGTGATATGGCACTTGGTTTAACCTATGGTCGCTTTTTAACTGATAGATTCAGTGTGGGTCTTTCCGTTAAATATGTTTACCAGAGAATATGGAATGAAACTGCAACGGGTTTGGCTTTTGATATTGGTACTCAATATAGGCTCGACTTTCAAAATTTGACTATTGCTATGAGTATGACAAATTTCGGAAGTGATTTAAGATTTGATGGACCCGACCTTGATATAAATTATGAAAACGAAATTTATCCGCAGACAAGAATTACTCCTGCAAGACTTCAGACAGCAGATTATCCATTGCCTCTTCATTTTCAGGTAGGTATAGGCTTTGATATTTTTGAGGCAGATTTTGTTAAGATGAAAGGTGCAATTGACGCAACTCATCCGAACGATAATACTGAAAGAGTGCTTTTCGGAACAGAGTTTTCTTTCTTTGATAGATTTTATGTTCGTGGAGGATATAAACTAAACTTTGATGATCAGAAATTTGCTCTTGGTGCAGGCGCGAATGTTCCTGTTTCAGGCAGCGCAGTTTATTTTGATTATGCTTATTCAGTTTATGATTTGCTGCCGTCAGTTCATCGGATATCATTAAGGCTGATATTCTAAATTGCGCAAAGCTTTATTATTAATATTAGTAGCCTTTACATTTCGATTATATTCGCAAGGCTATGTTTGTGCTATTGGTGGCGGTTCTGAGGGATATAATTCTTGGAGTGATGCTCCATATAGCTGGATCGTTGAGAAATCCGACAGTGGAAAAATCATCATTCTAGGAACAAATGCTGCTACTAACTGGCTGCCCAATTATTTTATTTCATTCGGGGCGGATACAGCTTATAATAAAACAATCAATTCACGGGCTGCTGCTAATCTTCAGGAAACCTACGATGAACTTATCACAGCCAAAGCCATTTTCATCCGAGGCGGCGATCAATGGAATTATATCAGCTTGTGGAAGGGAACAAAACTGGATTCTGCAATAAATTTCGTCTTCAACAGCGGAGGAGTGATTGCAGGAACTAGCGCTGGTCAGGCAGTACTTGGTGAAGTTGATTTCAGTGCACAAAACGGCACGGTATATCCCGATGAGTCTCTGCTTAATCCATTCAATACTTATATGAGATTTGAAGATAATTTTCTCAATCTTGTTCCGAATGTACTATTCGATTCTCATTTTATTGAACGAGGAAGACATGGCAGATTAATTGCAATGCTCTACAACAGGTATTTTCAAACAGGAAGGGAATTGATTGGTATCGGTGTAGATGACAGAACAGCATTCTGTATTTCTCCTGATGCAATTGGCGAAGTTATGGGAAGTGGTGCAGCAACAATATTCACAATTGATAATGAAACTTTGTTTGAACCTATTAATGCAGGTAATTACACAATTGAAAGTTTAAAGTGTGAACAATTAACCAAAGGTTGGAAATACGATTTGAACAGCAGGCAAATTTCTTATATACCTCCATCTGCAAAAGAAGTTGATACTCGACGTGAATGGGAATTACCACTGACTGATTTCTGGCTAACTGGTTCTGAAAATATTTCTCAACATCTGCAAACCAACTTCTCTGATTTTGTTGCAAATGTAAATAATGAAAAATTTATTGTCATTTCACATCCGGGTTTTTCATCACAATTAACTCCAATTACAAATTATCTGAGTCAACACTCACTCAATTATGAAGTTGTTTACTTAAACTCATCTAATTTAAATGATCCAACAACCGCTCAGGTAATAACTTCTGCAACCAATTTTGTTTTTACGGGTGATTCTTTGAATATACTAGCTTTGTTAAAAGATATTTCAACATTGGCTGGTCAAGCGTTCAGAGAGAAAGCTGTGTTTTTTAAAACACCTATTTTCTTTTTTGGCAAGGCTGGTAAAATTGCCGGTCAATTTTATACTGATAATCTTTACACAGATGAATATGCTGCATATCGCGGGAAAATGACAAACAATATTGGCTTAAATTTATTCGTTGATATGTTGTTCGAACCATCTTTGTTTGATGACAGCGATTACTATGAGAATAGGATGTCCTCAGTATTGTGGGGAATGATGCGTAACAGAAAACGCTTTGGAATTTACTTGCATGGAAATGCAATGGCTGCTTTTAATTCTGATCAGAAATCAGTTAAAGGATATGGAACTATGCCTCCCATTTATATTGATGCTTCACAGACGAGCTGGGTTGATTCCTCTACTTTTATTGGAAGCGGGGGTGTTGGTCCACGCCAGGTAGTTGCAATGAACGATCTCCGGTATAGTATAACAACTTATGATGACAATGGTTATTCCATCCCGGAAGGCAGGTTTGAGTCCAGTCTTTCAGTAGATGACGAAGCAAATGAATTTCCGTATGATTACATTTTGTACCAGAATTATCCGAATCCATTCAACCCGACCACCAGTATTCAGTATGCAGTAAGCAGTAGGCAATTTGTATCGCTAATAATTTATGACATACTCGGTAACAAAATAAAAACACTTGTTAACGAAGAGAAACCAGCTGGCACTTATGAAGTAATATTTGATGCTTCACAACTCACCAGCGGAATATATTTCTATCGTCTATCAACAGAAAAGCATTCCGAAACAAAATCCATGATACTTCTGAAGTAATATGACTAAATATTTTTCTCTGCTTTTACTCTTTTCAACCCAACTCCTAGCACAGCCAACACCTTTGGAAAAAAATAATTATGAGAAACTTACTTCTTATGATGAGCTTACTAAATTCGTATATCAGCTCGACAGCTTATCCGATATTCTAAAAGTAGATGTAATTGGAAAATCTGTTGAAGAAAGAAATCTTTACGCACTTAAATTTTCCAATTCCATTTTTGGAGAAGATACTTCTAAAATTAAAGTGTTGATATTTGCTCAGCAACACGGCAACGAGCAATCAGGAAAAGAAGGTGCGTTGATGCTTGCACGAGAATTAATAAGACCTGATAATAAATATTTATTTGACAAAATTGACCTTGCTTTGATTCCCCAGATGAATCCGGATGGCTCAGAAAAAAATTTAAGACAAAATGCAAATGGTATAGATTTAAATCGCAATCACTTGATTCTAACTGAACCTGAAACAATTGCACTTCACAAATTATTTAATGAATATCACTTCGAAGCAACTATGGATGTACACGAATACTATCCCTTCACTGAAAGCTGGTTAAACTTTGGTTATGTAAAAGACTTTGATGAGCAGATAGGAACAACAACAAATCCAAACGTTGCCGAAGAAATAAGAAATATTTCTAACAATGAATTCTTGCCGTTCATTGAGAAGTATTTAAATAAACGAGGTTACTCTTTTCACAATTACATACTTGGTGGTCCTCCCGGAGTTGAGTTATTCAGGCACAGCACTTATGATATAAACGATGGAAGACAGAGTTTCGGAATACAAAATACTTTTTCTTTCATAATGGAAGGTAAGAATGGCAGAGACTCTTTGGAATTTATTGGCAGACGTGCCGATGGGCAAGCTGTCGGAATGCTCGGCTTTCTGGAATTTATTTATAAGAATAAAGACAGAATTAAATCTTTTGTGAAATCAGAAAGAGAAAAGTTATTTTCAGGAAGAGAAGATGAAAAAGTAGCCATTCAATTTGATCATATAAATGTTGGGAATAAACTAAATCTTACTCTTCACTCACTGAGCACTGATTCTGATACTGTTATTGTTGTCAATGATTATCGTCCTATTGTTCAGTCCATTTATGATGTTGAAAGACCAATTGGATATCTGCTTCCTAAAAAACTTACCGAATTATACGATTGGGCAGTAAGACAGAATTTAATTATTTCGCATTTTGATTTTACTCAAGACAAAATGATTCAACAATATTTTATTAGTGAGATAGACTCAATAGATTTTGAAGGAGATACAGTTGTTAATCCCGAAGTTGAATTAAGAGAAGTTCAAAATAAAATAAATGAAGAAGAGTATTACTTCATCCCAACGAATCAACTTAAAAATAATCTTATTGTAATTGCACTTGAATCGAAATCAATGCTTGGATTGGTGACATATAAAAACTACGAGCATTTCTTGAAAGCAGGAGAATATTTTCCTGTATTGAGAGTAGTATCCAAGTAAGCAAAAATTATTGGTGAGAGAATAAACTATCTCTGAAAACTTCCTTCCCATCAAACAATGTCATCAATACTCTTGCTTTACTTATTTCTGTGACAGGAATCTCAAATAGATTTTTATCAAGTATAATTAAATCAGCTTTTTTACCTACCTCAATCGAACCTGTTTCCTTTTCAAGAAAATTAGCATAAGCTCCGTTGATGGTAAAACTTCTGATCATTTGCTCTAAACTTACTCTTTCTTCCGGCCAGAGAATTTCTTTTGGATCAGTTGTATTAAACTCACTCCGGGTAATTCCAAATTGAATGGCTTCAAGTGGATTGCAAGGAATAGTCACAGGATAATCGCTTGATGAAGAAACAATCACTCCTTCATCAAAAAAACTTTTCATAGGATATTCTTCATCTGCACGTTTCTGACCCAGATAAGGTACCTGAATGTTGTAATAATAATCGTCTTTAGAAAACCAGTACGGTTGAGGGAGAGCAATCACTCCGAGTTCTTTAAATTTTTTAATATCTGATTTATCAACTAGCTGAAGGTGTGTAATAGAATTCCTGGAATCTCTTTTGCCGTTCTGGAATTCTGCAAATGCAAAAGCATAAAGTGTAACGGAAGTGGCTGCATCACCAATCGAATGAACGTGTATTTGAAACTTTTCTTTATCCAAAGCAGAACACATTTTATTAAGAGAATCAATATTCCAGAGTAACTCACCAAAATTATCTGGTTGATGTTTGTAAGGTTCTTTAAGATACGCTGTGCTTCCCTCAACAACACCATCAATAAATATTTTTGCAGAATTTGTCTGGAATAATGGACCCTTATTTTTATTTCTCTCATCGATTAAATATTGAATCTGATCAACACCTTTTTCAGGATCGATATACAGTGATGCACGAAATCTCATTTTCAATTTGTCGTTCTTCTCCAATGTTCGGTATGCTTCAGTTTCGTTGCTTCCCGCATCAAGATATGCATCGTGAACAGTTGTTATCCCGAATATTAAAACCATCTCCTGATATTTTTCAAGTCCTTTCATTAATTCTTCTACGGAGTAAACCGGGAAAATATCGTACACAAGATCAGCAGCATTTTCACGAAGAGTTCCGATTGGTTCATTTGTGCCAGGATATCTTTCAATTATTCCGCCTTCAGGATTATTTGTTGAGTTATTTATTCCTGCCAGTTCAAGTGTTTTTGAGTTAACCCATTTTGAATGTCCATCTTCTGATGAGAATGAAACAGGAATATCCATTACAACTTCATCCAGAATTATTTTATCAGGACCAGTTTTAGGAAAATCTGTGTTGCTCCAGCCTCTGCCTTTGATATACTTAGCATCAGGATGATCTACTAAGTATTTTTTAATTGCGCTTTGAATTTCTCCGCCAGTTTTTAGTCCGTAAAGATTTAGTTCATAGAAATAGCGATAAGAACTAATGGGATGAGCGTGTGAATCAATAAATCCTGGAAGAATCATTTTTCCTTTGATATCTATGGCTTTCGTTTTCTGTCCAATAAAACTTTTGACAGCATCATTGTTACCAACAAAAATAATTTTCCCATCTTTTACTGCAACAGCTTCTGCTTCAGTATTCAAACTATCAACGGTAAAGACAAATCCGTTCTTTAAAACAAGATCTGCCGATTGTGAATTGTCTCCAGCACACCCATAAATAAGAAGTATGAAAGAAGAAATGAATGTGAGAAAAGAGAGTTTCATATAGTCTATTTGCCAACCTTAAATTCTTTTTTGTTTATGGTTACTTTATCTAAATTCTTCATATTTACCTCCACGCCAATTCCGGGTTTTGTTGGCACATCCATTGTCCCATCTTTGTTAACAACAAATTCCGGTTCAACAATATCTTCCTTATAATATCTTTTACTGGCAGAAATATCTCCCGGTAAAGTAAAGTTTGGAAGGGAAGCGAGTGCAACATTTCCGGCACGACCAATTCCTGATTCAAGCATCCCACCACACCATACCGGAATATTTTTCGATGCACAATATTCGTGAATCAATTTTGATTCAGTGAATCCGCCAACTCTTCCAGGTTTAATATTAATTACTCTGCAGCTATCTAATTCAATTGCAGCACGTGTATCGTCGAGTGAATGAATACTTTCATCAAGACAAATCGGAGTTTTAAGTTCCCTCTGAAGTTTTGAATGATCATAAATATCTTCATATCCCAGCGGCTGTTCAATCAGGAGAAGATTGTAATCATCCATTTCTTTAAAAAGTTTAGTATGTTCTAATTGATAAGCTGAATTAGCATCAACCTGCAGAAGAATATCCGGAAACTCTTTTCTTAAAGCTTTAACATACTGAATATCATTTCCCGGTGAGATTTTTATTTTTATTCTTTTATAGCCGTCTTCCAGATAGTTGCTTACTTTAATAATTAATTCTAATTCAGATTTTTGAATACCAATACTTACACCAACATCAATTTTTTCTCTCGTTCCTCCAAGCATTTTTGAAAGAGATAAATTTTCTGCTTTTGCGAAAGCATCCCACAAAGCTGCTTCCAATCCGGCTTTTGCCATATTATGACCGCGCACACGGCTGTTAAGTTGAATAGCTTCCTCAACCGATGAAATATCTTTCCCAAGAATTGATGGAATTAAAAAGTCCTGAAATATGTGCCACGCAGTTTGAACAGTTTCATAAGAATAAAAAGGTGTTCCTTCGGCTACTGATTCCCCCCAACCAGTGATACCATCTGCATCAACTCTTACTATAATATGCTCTTCGT
>DATIJX010000213.1:0-23214 GCA_035478175.1 Ignavibacteriaceae bacterium | reverse complement strand
AGCAGCTGGATTACTTATAACAGAAATAATTCAGGACTGACATCAGAATTCATAAACACAATCAAATTTGATAACACTGGTAGTGCATGGATAGGAACAACGTCAAACCTGGTTAAGTTTGATGGAAGCAGCTGGACTTTATATAATGAGCCGAACAGTCTGGATTGGATAAATGATATTTATATTGAAAGCGGAAATAAACTTTGGGTCGGAACAAAGCTGGGTGGAATTTTCATTTTTGAAAATGAAATATTTACATCACTCTCAAAAATTGATTATGGATATCCGACTTACACTATAAGTTCAATTGATCGGGATGTGTTTGATAATTTATGGTTCTGCTTTTTACCTGATTCATCAGGCAAAGGAGGAGTTTCTTACTGGAATGGGAATAGTTTCACTAATTTCTTTTTTGGAACTCCGCAGAATAGTGTAAAGAATATATTTATTGATGAACAAAACTATAAATGGTTTTCTACATCAGAAGGTTTTGTAGTTTTTGATACTCAAAATAATTCAACTGTTTACACATTAAATAATTCACTTATAAGCTCAAATAACATTATCTCATCCGTTCGAGATGCAAATGGAATCGTTTGGTTAACCACTTTTGCAAGCGGACTGAACAAGTTCAAAGCTACTCGTTAAATTTAGTTCTCGACTTGAAATACCGAGTCCAACACTGTCCCATCTACCCATTTAACAATTGCCACAACTTTATCCTTATTTACTTTTGGTTTAGCAGGAGTGCCACCGCAAATATCATCAACTTCTTTTTTTATTTGTTTGATATCTTTAATAGGAAGTCCGGAATCTTTAACCGCTTTCAATAAATCTTTTCTTTTTGGATTGATTGCAATTCCTCTTTCTGTAATGATAACATCAATCAAATCTCCAAGCCCGCAGATTGTTGTAACATCATCAACAATTACCGGGATGCGATCTCTAAAAGATGGAATAGCAAGTATTGTGCACTTTGAGTATAGACAATTCTGCCAGCCTCCAATTCCATGAAGCAAGTACCCATCTGAATGAGTAACAACGTTAGCATTGAATTTAACATCCACTTCTGTTGCACCAAGAACAGCAACATCAACCATTGATGCAAAATTTCCTTTACCGTGAAAATTGTAGCTGGTAAATGGAGAAGTGTTAACGTGATTTGCATTTTCTCTCATACTTCTTACACCTTCAAGATCAAAAGTTTGTCCATCAAGGATGTAATCTGTTAAACCTTCTTCAAGAAGTTCAACAAGATACTTCGTACTTCCTCCTCGCATAAATCTTGCCTTGACACCTTTTGCTTTCATTTTTTCTTTTAAGAAAAGAACGAATGCAAGGTTTGTTCCGCCAGCACCTGCCTGTAATGAAAAGCCATTTTTCATAATTCCTGCGACCTCAATAAAATCAGCAACGTATTCAGCAATGAGTAAACGGTCAGGAGATTTTGTTACTTCAGTAGTTCCCGAAACAATTTTTGAGGGATCGCCGAGAGAATCAACCTGAACAACAAAATCAACATTATTACCTTGAATCTGCCACGGAACACACGGGAAGGGGATAAGGTTATCTGTAACGATAATAACTCTATCCGCATATTCAGAATCACCAAGTGCAAAACCAATTAAACCGCAAGCAGATTTACCACGATCACCGGTAGCATTACCGAAAGGATCAGCAGTCGGTGCAAGAATTACTGCAATATCAATATGAACTTCTCCATCCTGAATCGCCTGGTATCTTCCCCCATGTGAACGAAGAACCCCAACTCCTTTCATCTTTCCTTCGGATGTAAATTTGCCAAGCGGACCGTTCATACTTCCTTCAATGTGATGAATGGTTCCAACTTCAAGATATTTTATCAAATGTGAATGAACCGGGAATGATGCTGAAGGAAACCAGCGAATATTTTTTATTCCCATTTCATGAATCACATCGAACAACATATTTGTAACGGCATCGCCATTGCGAAGATGATGGTGAGTTGATATAGTCATTCCATCTTTAAGACCAGCTTTTTTTAATGCAGTCTTCAAATCCTTAACGACTTTGTTTCCATCTTTCGGATAATCCATACAAGAACGAATTAGCGGTTTCGCTTTAAGTCCTGATGGTTTGTATTTATCAACTCCTTTAAAAGGAATTTGAGTTTCCCCGTTTACTTCTGTTGGAACAAATCTTCCGGCTGCGTTTTTTATTAATTTCATTGCTCTATTGTTTAATTGCTAAATTGTCCGACGAAGTCGAGACCTCGTCAAAGACGGGTTTAATTGTCTAATTGTTATAGTGTTACTATTAAATGACTAATGACCATTGACTGATGACTAAGTTCTATTGACCAATGACAAAATCCTCTGTGCCCGCTTAACAACAGGCGGATCAATCATTTTACTTCCAAGTGAAACAACACCTAAACCTTTCTTTTCAGCTTCTTCAAATGCTAGAACAATCTTCTTCGCTTTTTCAATTTCTTCAACTGTTGGTGCAAATGCTTCGTGAACAACCTGGATTTGTCGGGGATGAATGCAACCTTTTCCTTCAAAGCCAAGTGACTTTGCTTCGATTACACTTTGTCGAAGTGCTTCCATATCTGCAACATCAGAAAAGACTGTATCTATTGCCTGAATGCCAGCAGCCTTTGCAGCATTAACCAACATCTGTCTTGCAAAAATACTTTCACGTCCATCGTTTGTTCGCTGAGTTCCGATATCGGCAGTATAATCTTCAAGTCCGATTGCAAGTGCGCAAATATTTTTTGATGCGGTTGCAATTTCATAAGCTTTAATTACTCCAAGTGCGCTTTCAATAATCGGCATAAAGTAAATCGGATTTTCTACTTTATGTTGTTTTTTCAACTTCTCAACTTCTTTTTCCAACTGCTGAATTTGCGCAGATGATTCACACTTTGGAACAAGGATAACATTAACATTATGCGGAACGACATATTTCAAATCATCCAAACCTTTTGGCAGTTGATTGATTCGAACCATTCTCTCTGCGCCGTAAAAATCAACCGAGCGAAGCGCATTTCTTACAAGAAGTTGCGCTGCATCTTTTTCGGTAGGAGCTACACTATCCTCTAAGTCTAATATTATCCCATCAGGGGAGTGAAGTCCGGCATTCACAAAAAACTTGGGTTCATTTCCAGGAAGATACAATCTGCTTCTTCGTAGCCGATCTTTTTTCGTCGAGTAAAGGTTTTTTTCGTTGATTGGAAGTAAATATTCTTTCTCTGGTTTGAATCCCCCTTTCCTTTGGAAAGGGGATAGGGGATAGGCCCTTTTCACAGCCAATTCAAATCTTGCTGCCATTACGAAAGGTAATGCACCATAATCTTCGCACAAAATCTTTGCTTCCTTCAGTCCGAAGAAATTGGACATATCGAGAATCATTTGCTTTATTGATTCTCCATACATTGACTCAACTTTACTTTTTAAGTTGAGCTTTATTCCTCCCGTACTTTTCAAATCAATTTCAAAATAACAATCTGAGCGAACTGATTCACCGCGTTTGCCGGCGGATGATTTTTGTAAATTTTTAATCATTATAATGGCCTATAATTGAAATGATGATGATACTTTTTCGTTCTACTATGTAGATCACCCTATCTTTACGAGTTATGCGTCTTGACCAGCAGGAAGGATAATTATGTTTTAAGGGTTCAGGTTTCCCGATTCCTTTAAAAGGATTTATTTGGATTGATTCCAGAAGACTGGCGAGTTTAAGTAAATACTTTTTATTTATTTCGGATTTACTTTTTTTAATTGAATGAAGTTGTTGTAGAGCTTCATCAGTCCATTCAAAAACGAATTGTCCTGGCAACTAAATACCTAATGCTTCTTTGATGGTTAACTTTTTCGCTTTACCCTTTTTGAAATCATCAATACCTCGCTCTATGCTTTTCACCCATTTGGGATTACTGAGGATATAAAGATTCTCAACCATGTTGTCATAGTCTTCTTTGGAAATTAAGACAGTATCTTTTCGACCTTTAGTTCCAACGATAAGATAAGGTTCGCTGTTTTCATGAACCTTATCTATAATCTTATTTAGTTTATTTCGCGCTTCAGTATAAATTATTGCTTGCATTGTAATTCCTATAAAATGTCATTATTCTGACAGAAAAATAAATCTTAAAATATCAAGAGTCAAATGTTTAATTCCTGAACTGTCAAACTGCTAAATTTTCAAATAAGCAATTAGGCAATTCAGGACGTGAGATAATTTTGCATGAGTCCAAAAAAATATTCTTATAACTTATCTCACGTCCTAAACAATCATCTTCTTCATAAACTCTCTTGCAGTCATCAATTCAGCTTTGAAGATAGAATCTTTGATTTCTTTTCGTCTGCCAGCAACAAATAACTGGGATGATAAGCCTTCAAACTTATTATCGAGGTCATCCATCGTCATTGGTTCTCGCGGATCGCCTTTTGGATATTCAAGATATTCTGAAAATTCCCTTCCGTCTTTTGTCTTAACAACAACTTTGCTCGGCTGCTTTGCAGGGAACATTTTTTCAAACTCAGTCGAAGGTTCACCTTTTATTCTGTCAATCACTTCCCAGATTCTTGGGTCTCTTAACTTCTCGTCAGAGAATGACTGAGTAGTTACTTTGTGATCAACCAATGCTGCAGCAATGCAATATGGAAGAGAATGATCTGCAGTTTCTCTTGATTCGGGACGATACTTGTGAGGATCAAAAAGAATATCGTAAGCCTGTGCTAATGTTGTGAGTGTTACAGATTCGATTTGATCGTATGTTATGTTGTTTGTTGTTACAACTTTTAATGTTGCCGAAAGATGAGTATGTGTTAAGGCTTCAGTAGGAAAAGCTTTCATACTGCATTCAAGAATTTTGTATGATTCACCAAGTCCGCTGATAAGTTTATCTATATTCCATTTCCACTCAGAAACTCCATCTCTTCCTTTCATGCTGACCGGTTCAACTTTTTGCTCTTTGGCATTCCAGCCAAGAAACGTATCCATAAAACCTTCTTTACCTTCAAACACTGCTTCAGTTCCGCTGTAACCACGCTGAGCCATTAGTGCTGCAAATACACCTGACTGCGTTGCCATTGGATCAACGGTGTTTTTCATCATTGTAAGTTTACCAGCAGTCGGGCAACCGATTGTATGATTATGACTTCCGCTAATTCCTATCGCATTTACCATTTGATCGACACTCAGTCCAAGAATTTTTCCTGCAACAATTGGAGAAACAAACTGAGTTAGAGTTGCGTGATGCCATTTACGTTCACGAACTCCCGGTGAAGCAAATAGACAAAGCCGCTGTTCAAATTCATAAGCAAGTACGATTGCTGTTATTACATCTTCCATTGATGCGCCAACTAATTCTGCAGTTGATAACGCAGCGGGAATAATATCGGATGGATGAGAAGGATCTTCTTTCCAGTAAATGTCGTTGAAATCCAATGCACGGATCATTAATGAATTTACAAGTGTTGCGTTAACAGCAGGAATTTTATCTCCGTATCCTATGACGGTAGCTTCTTCTGTTCCGCCCATATCATGGTAGATGTTTCTAATTATTCGTACATCTTTAGTATGATAGCCACCGAAAGCACAGCCAAAGGAATCATAAAGATATCTTTTTACTTCGTGAATAACTTCTTTTGGTAAGTCTTTGTACTGCAAGCTTACAGCATATTCGGCTATCGTTCTTGAAATTGATTTATTCATTTGTTCACCTTTTTATTTATTTGCGGCAAACCTGCCTGTCGGCAGACAGGTTCTGATATTGTTCTTGAGATTGATTTGTTCATATTTATTCCTTTATGAGAAATAATGGAACGCTGATTATTATGATTTTTATGATCTGCACTGATCTTAATCAATCTGTGATATCTGCGTTCTATTGTGTTTAAAGATTCTTCTTCACCCATTCCTCTAATCCGCCAGTAACGATTAACTCCTGTGCAGCTTCACCAACCGGATCGATAGAATATGTTCTGTTATCAAATGTTAATGATGAATTTTCAAAATCAATTTTAACATTCGCTCCGGTTTTTACCGTTAACTTATCTTTACCGTACTTTGCTTTCAAATCATTCACAAGCTGAGGACATTCTATCAAAAGATAACCATTGTTCAATGCATTGCGTTTGTACGTTTCATTAAATGTTCCTGCAACAACAAGCTGAATGCCTTTATACTTTAAAGCAGTCGCAGCTTGCTCGCGAGAAGAACCTGTACCGAAATTAAATCCACCGACTAGAATATCGCCGGTCTTAGTAAGCTTCACAAATTCCGGATCATAATTTTCCATTACAACTTCTGCTTGCTGTTGTGGAGTCATATCATCGTTGTAAGTGTACTTACCAGGATAAATTCCATCTGTGTTTAGATTATCCTGGTGACAGAAGATTAATTCTCCTTCGACTACTGATTTGAATCCTTTAATAATTTTTACAGCAGTTTTTTTATCGGTTTTTTTCTCATTGATTTTAATTGAACCATTAATCGGACGATGTTCTTTATTTTTCCAATCGAAGTCTATCTTACCAGCAATTGCGGAGGCAGCAACAACAGCAGGAGAAGCAAGATAAGCCTGTGCATTTGGAGAACCCATTCTTCCTTTGAAGTTTCTGTTTGTAGCTGAGATACCAATTTCACCATCTTCGAGTAACCCTGTCCCAAGTCCAATGCAAGGTCCGCATCCGGGCGGAAGCGGAATTGCACCGGCTTCCAAAAGTGATTGCCAATATCCATATCGTTCAGCTTCTTTCTGGACTTCACTTGAAGCAGCAGCAATATAAAATTTAACGTGATCAGCAATTTTCTTTCCTTGAACTTCGGCTGCAGCTTCTGCGATATCGTCAACTCGACTGTTAACACAGGAAACGAGATAAGCTTTATTAATTTTAATATCTTTTTCTTTCAATTCAGATACAGCGGCATATGTTTTAACTGTATTAGGACCTGATACAAAAGGTTCGATCGTAGTTAGATCAATCGTCAGTTCTTTTGCATAGAAGGCATCTTTATCAGCCAGAGGAATATTGTGTTCTAATTCTTCAATGCGTTTGTGATTTATTCTTGGATGCTGTCCCTTTCCGTCAGCATCAGAAAAAACTCCTTCAAGTCCACGATGCTCGATAAAACTTTCTCTTCTCTTCAACCATAAAATTGTAGCAAGATCAATCGGAAAAACTCCAGCAAGTGCACCCCATTCAGTAGTCATATTTGCAATTGCTAATCTTTCATCAATTGTTAGATAACGAATTCCATCCCCAACAAATTCAATTGCGTGGTTGAGTACTTCATCTTTATTAAAATATCCGCATAGAGCGATGATAACATCTTTTCCAGTAACACCGTGTCGTAAGTTTCCTTTGAGCTCAACTTTTGCAATTGGAGGAACTTGCCACCATGTTCTTCCTGTTGCCCAGATTGCAGCAGCATCAGTTCGAACAATCGGAGTTCCGAGACAACCTAGTCCACCGTACATATTTGAATGAGAATCTGAAGCGACGACCATTGTTCCCGGCCAGGCATAACCTTCTTCACACATTATCTGATGTCCGATTCCTCTTCCGGCAGGATAAAAATCTGCACCCATTGATTTTGCGAACTCTTCAATCTTTTTATATTTCTCTAAATTTTTCTCTGATTTATCCTGAACGTTGTGATCCAGTGTAACAACAACTTGTCGTGGATTAAAAAGTTTTTTTGCACCGATTGATTTGAATTTTGGAATGACTGCACCAGTGTTATCGTGCGTCATCACATAAGCAGGTTTAATTGAAAGATAATCACCGGCATGAACTTCGTGATTAGGATTTAATCCTACTGCAAATTTTTGTGCTATTTTTTCTATTAATGTCTGACTCATTTTATCTCCAATACAAATAAATTAAAAATGGAACGCAGATTTCGCAGATTAAACTGATCTGCGCTGATCTGCAAAATCAGCGTCATCTGCGTGCTATTGTGTTAAGCCTTAAACGGATCGAACGAAACAAAATCTGCGTGATGAACAATTATCGCTTCAACATTGCGTTTTGCTAAATCACCTTCTTTTGCATGATAAGCAATTATGTGCTGAACTTCGTACGGCAATCCAAATCTGTCTGCAATGGATACCCCGCTGAACGGATGACGCAGCAGATGACCAGCTTTACTTGTTACAAGTTTACCATCAACTTTATCATACTCAATTAATTTTCCTATATCAATAAGAATTGCACCGGCGATCAGCATATCCATATCAATTTTAATTTCATTACCAAAATTTTCTTTCATACGCTTTGCTATATCAACAGAAAGTTGCACTGCAGTACGTTTGTGATTCATAAAAGATATTTTACAATCCTTAATCAGTAATGAAAAAGGAATTACTTCCAAATCCTCTGGTGAGAGAACAGAGTTTTCGATTGCATAAATCCAGCAGTTTAAAACTTTTTCTCTTAGATCCTGATTTTCAATCCAATTTATTTCAGGCCATATTTTTAGAACTTTTTCTTTCATTTAAACTCCTATTAGGGCAATAGAACGTAGATAACTCAGATTAGGCTGATTTACGCTGATCTACTCAATCAGAGAAATATGCGTTCCATTTGTTTTAAATTGATTCTTTAATTAATTCCTTACCGTTAGTTAAAACGCTATAAGCTTTAACACCAAGCAAAACTGAAAGTGCAAACAACATTATTGAAATTATAGCGAGTGCGTAATTGTTTATTAAAAAATTCTGATAAACTAACATTCCTAGTGCTGTTAGGGTAACCGCGAACATGAATATCATTGGAATCAGAACAAACAAAAATCCTTTTTTAAGATTTGCTACCCAAACTGTTAAAGCAAGTAATGCAAGTGCAGCGAGCAACTGATTTGCACTTCCGAATACAGGCCAGATTGACATTGTTTGTCCACTGAAAGTTAATGCTGCACCAAAGAAAACGGTAATCCCTGTAGCAATAAATCTATTTTGAAAAATAGATTTTTTCTCTGGTTGATCTTTCACTTCAAAATATTCCTGGAACATAAATCTTGCTAATCTTGTAGCTGTATCGAGAGAAGTTAATGCGAAAGCAGAAACAGCAAGTGCCGTAAATGTTTGTGCAAGTGGTATAGAAATATTCAGAACTGGAATTGCATTAATAAATCTTGCTACACCAAGAGAAAATGCTGCAACCGGTCCCTGTTTTAAAAGGAGGTCAATAAATTCTTTATTAACCATTGAAGCAACTGCAACTAATGATAAGACAGCTAGCAATCCTTCAATCAGCATTCCGCCGTAACCGATAACTCTGCTATCTGTTTCTTTATTAAGCTGCTTTGCTGTTGTTCCACTTCCAACCAGAGAATGAAATCCGCTGATAGCACCGCAAGCAACCGTAACAAATAAAGCTGGGAAAAGATATCCGACTTTATCCAACGAGAATGTGCTGAATGCAGGAAGATTGATTGAAGGTGCAGCGAAGAAAATTCCAACTAATCCTCCGAGCATTAGAGCATACAGGAAAAATGAATTCAGATAATCACGAGGCTGCAGCAATATCCAAACAGGGGTAACAGATGCAGCAAAAATGTAAAAGAACAGGATTATTTGCCAGGTGAGTTTATCAAACTGAATCGGGAATAAGTTTCCTGCTGGAATGGATAAGAAAAGCAGAACAACTCCGATGATGGTTGCAATCCACAAAGGAACTTTGAATCGATAAATTGCTAATCCAAATAAGATTGCAAGAAATATAAAAAGAATTGAAGAAGTCCCAGCACTCGGAATATGAGTGAAAGTTTCTGAAACAATAATTGTAAAGACGGCAATCACAAGAATTAGAGTGGCCCACGAGAAAATGAGAAATAGTTTTTTTCCATTGACCCCGAGATACGATTGGATAACAAACCCTATAGATTTGCCCTGATGTCGGATTGATGCAACAATGGATGAATAGTCGTGAACACCGCCGATAAAAATTGCACCGAATACCACCCACAAATAAACCGGCATCCATCCAAAACCTGCGGCGATAACCGGACCAACAATTGGGCCTGCACCTGCAATTGAAGCGAAATGATGTCCTAGCAGAACCGGAGCTTTAGCCGGAACGTAATCAACTCCATCGTACATTGTGTGCGAAGGAGTTGCTTTACTATTGTTAACATCAAGCCGTTTGGTTATAAAACCACCATACAACTTGTAAGCAGCAACATACATTATTAGTGCAATGAGTATGAGTTCTATTCCGTTCATACTTTTATAAAGTAAAAAGTAAAAAGTAAAAATTCAAAAGTAGTATCATGAAATTTACTTGACCTCAAAGCCCCTCCTTAGGAGGGGTTGGGAAGGCTCTTAATTATCTCATCAGTCATTTGCTGAGTTGTACAGGCACCATTTTTAAATACATCCGGGCCGCCTTTCAACTTCATCATATCATAAGTTCTTACCTTTCCTTCAAGTACTACCTTATCAACTGCTTTTCTAATCTTGTCTGCTTTTTCTTTTTCATCAAGATAATCGAGCATCATACAAGCACTTAGTATCATTGCAATCGGATTAACAATTGACGGATTTAATGTTTCATATTTGGGTGCAGAACCATGAGTTGGTTCGAACACGGCAACTTCTTTTCCTATGTTAGCACTGCAGGCAAAACCTAAACCTCCGATTAAACCAGCAAAAGCATCACTGATTATATCACCAAACATATTTTCAGCTACAATAACACCATAAATTTCCGGATTCTTAGTCAACCACATCATTTGTGCATCGATGTTTGTGTCCCATAAAGCAATACCCGGATATTCTTTTGAAATTTGTTTAGCCAGTGAAAGCATCATACCTGATGTTTCTCTAAGCACATTTGGTTTTTCACAGATTGTTACATTTGTATATCCGAATTTCTTTGCGTATTCAAAAGCTTCTCTAATAATTCTTTCAGATGCCTTTTTGGTTACTATTCGGGTTGAAATTGCCATTTCTTCGCTGGGAACATCTTTAAAGGCTTTCATTTTTGAATTTGTTTCGAAAGCATCCCTAACAACTTTAGATGGATTAGTCCATTCAACACCAGCGTACAATCCTTCTGTACCTTGCCTGAAAATTACAGAATTAACAAAGGGTTCATCAAAACCGCCGCTGTTATTTTTAATAATGAAGTTTAATGGATTACCTTTAACAGATATGCATGGTCTTACAACTATATCGAGTCCAAATTTTTGTCTTAGTCCTACGATAGGGCTGAAATATTGTAATCCCTTACCTTGCAAAGATGGGGTTAATTCTTTTTCAGCATCGGCTTTTGGTTTGCTTGTAATAGCCCCGAATAATCCTACTTTATGTTCAGTAAGAAGATCAATTGTGCGCTGAGGAAGAGGATTGCCTTCATTACACCAGAAATCCCAGCCGATATCTGCGTGAATATATTCAGCATCAAAACCGACTGCATTTAAAACTCTTATTGATTCCGGTAATACTGTTTTACCAATGCCGTCACCGGGCATTGAAACGATTTTTCTTTTCATAAAGATATTTCCTGAAAAAAGTGAATAAATAACGCCATCAAACTTAGATAAATGACTTTAGCTAAACAAGATTTTTTGGTCTCCGGTAATCGGTTTCGGAACCGATTTTTATATTAAATTTAGCATTAGAATATTTAATTGATGAATAATTCACTTTGGCTTTTTAATTACCATAAAAATGAAAAAGAATTCCAAGCTTAACCGAACTTTAAAATTACAGGATGAAGAATTTCATAAGTATAGATCCAATTTGATTAAACTGAGAAAAAAGGTAAGTACAGATCAGGTTGTAAATAGAATAATCAATCAGGATTTTCTTGAGGCGATTGAATTTTTCCCGGATAATTTTGTCGACTTACTTTTTATTGACCCGCCATATAATCTTACTAAGCGATTTAACAGTCTTTCGTTTAAAGAAATGAGAAATAAGCAATATGAAGAGTGGCTTGAATCCTGGCTGAGCAAATTATTTTTTCTGCTTAAAGATAATGCTTCAATTTATATTTGCGGCGATTGGAAATCCTCTTCAGCGATTTTCAGAGTCGGTTCGAAGTATTTTAATGTGAGAAATCGTATCACGTGGGAAAGAGAAAAGGGAAGAGGTGCAAAAGCAAACTGGAAGAACTGTACGGAAGACATCTGGTTCTTCACAAATTCTTCTGAGTATACTTTTAATGTTGAAAAAGTTAAACTTAGAAGAAGAGTTTTAGCACCTTACAGGGACGAAAAAAGAAATCCAAAAGACTGGGGACAGAATAAAGAAGGAAATTTCAGAGATACATTTCCATCAAATATCTGGAATGATATTTCTGTCCCTTTCTGGTCAATGCCGGAAAACACAAATCATCCCACACAGAAACCTGAAAAACTATTAGCTAAAATAATTTTAGCAAGCACGAATAAAGGCGATATAATTTTTGATCCATTCATTGGTTCGGGTACAACCGCTGTTGTAGCTAAAAAGCTCGGAAGAAAATATGTTGGTGTCGAAGTTGATGAATACTACTGCTGTCTTGCAGAAAAAAGATTAGCACAGGCAGAAAATAATAAAAGGATTCAGGGTTATGAAGATGGTGTATTTTGGGAACGAAATACGCTTATGGAACAAGTCAAAAGTCAAAAGTCAGAAGTCAAAAAAAGTTAATTTTATTATTGTATTTTTACTTTTGAATTTTGAATTGCTATGGGTGCCGGTTAACAGATAAATGCCCAACTCCGTCAGGTCCGGAAGGAAGCAGCGGTAAGTATGAGTTTGTGTAGCCGGTTACCCTTTTTTGTTTATTGGCGGAAGCAGTAATTCAAGAATACCTTTGCCGATTCTGGGATTTTCATTAAAGTGAATTTTTGCTATTGCTGCGGGAGGAATTTTAAAATTTGTATCATTAGAACCAATCATTGATGCAATGTGAATTCCAATATCTGGTTGATGTCCAACCATTGCTATCTCACCCAAGCCAAAAGGTACAGCAATAGAAATTAAATCCTCGGTTAAGCCACCATTAAGAAGAGATATTTCTTCCACAGTTGCCGCCTTTACTTTGAAAACATCACGAATAATATCGGCCGTTTGTTTTGCTCTTTTTAACGGAGAGGATAAAATAATATCAAAACTCAGAATGAAATTCTTCCAGAACTCAGCCGAAGCCCGGGCGATTTCACCGCCATTTACAGTTAAACCTCTTAGTTCATGCGGCTTGTTTTCTGAAGTTGCCTCAGCTTCACCATGCCGTATTAAATAAATATTCATTTTCTGGTCCGAGAAAAATTAACCCGCGTTTAGAAATATTTCAGCAATCAATATTAAAAGAATTTAAAATCTGATTTAACATTCTTTTGTTCTGTTCAAAAGTGTTCTTCGGGCAATCGAATAACAGAAGATACTTTTTATCGCCACAAGAGAGTTCCAGTAGCTGATTGTAATTTTTATCCATAGTATAATTTCCTGTGGATCTTTTTCTGGTATTTTCTCCAGCGTAACTGCCAAAAGGATACCATGAGTATTCCTCGCCTGACTTACCCGAGGGAATTTCAAAAATTGTAATGGCAGCCTTAAGTTTACTATTAAGATACTTTGTGCCGGTCAGGCTGGATTTGAGTAGTTTGTCTTCATTATACCGGGAAACTTTTGCCCAATCTTCATTCAGATCTATTGTAAATTCTGGTAAAGTATTATCATCTAAAATTCCAGCGGGAATCTGTTGTTGAATAATAACCCAACTAAAATCTTCTATTTCCTGTTTTACAAAATTATTAAACAAGTTTTTTGAACTGAGATATTTTTTGCTATTCGGATAGAAATAAAAAGTATCGGTTTGATTTATAACCTTAAGATCGGATTTGCCCGATATTTTTGTAACGAGGAAATCAGTGGAAATGTTTTCAATAATCTGAGTTGATGTGTTCTTATCTTTTACTAATCTGCTGATTGATCTGTAAACAAGACCTGCAGTTGTATCATACACTTCGTAAATCGAGAGCCGGTCAAGGTTTAAAACATCTTTGGTCAGAAATCTTTCCTGCAAAAAAACAAAATGCCGACCATCTTTTTCTGCCCATTCAGCACTCAGGTTCCCATTCAGCGATTTATCAATTAAATAAAGACGGAGCTCATCATCATAAATTGCAAAACGGTTTAATAAAGGATCGAAATATTCCAACAGAACTGAGTAGTAATATTTTCTATTTACCAAACCACTATCAATTCGTATGCTGTTGAAATCTTTTTTGCTGATGAGTTCTGGATCAACTAATCCTTTGAGTTCAACACTTGCTTCCTGGTTTCTATCCAGTGCCTGTAAAACTAATGAGCGAAGTTTTGCACTATTTAAATTTTCATCACTTGTGCTGCAGGCTGAAAATACAAACGCAAGGATTGCGAATGCATATAAAATTAACTTATTCATCATTTATTCTCTGTGGTTATGAGCAAAAATAATAATTATTTTTGAAATATTTTTTCGATAGAGTATATTTCTGATGGTATCCAAATACTAATTGTTCCTTATTATGATGAATACATTTGAATAAAGTCATTCTTATCTTTTTCTGCATCATAACTTTTTGCATCCGTCCCTACGGCCAAACTGTTGAAATTCCCCCGCTTACACTTTCGGGAATCAGCTTTGAGTTAAAAGGTGAAGGGTTTGCTGATAGTCTGAAATCCTTTGAAATGGAGTTCATTAAAGATGATTCAGCAGAGAACTGTACAATAAATATTTCCGAAGGTTCATTTGACACAACACTCACAATTCACAACTCGGGAAATTATAGAGTAGTCTTTTCAGGAATTGAAAGGGAAGAAGCCACAGTAAATGTTATCCCCGGAATTTTAAGTATTATCCCGCCGCTGCTTGCAATTGCGCTCGCATTAATTTTCAGACAAGTGGTGATCTCACTTATTCTCGGAATTTATTCAGGTGCTTTTTTCATTTATGGATTTGATCCGCTCGCAGCGTTTTTAAGATTGATTGATAAATATGTTATCGAAGCTGTCAGCGATGTTTCTCATACTCAGATAATTGTATTCACTTTGCTATTTGGCGGAGTGATTGGATTAATTTCCCGGAGCGGTGGAACAACCGGAATTGCAAACTCTCTTTCAAAATTTGCTAAGACGAGAAAATCAGGAATGATCTCTACCTGGCTTTCAGGATTAATTATTTTCTTTGATGATTATGCAAATGCACTCGTAGTCGGCAACCTGATGAGACCAATTACAGACAAACTTAAAGTCTCACGCGAAAAACTTGCCTTTATTGTTGATGCAACCTCAGCACCTGTTGCAAGTATTTTTATTGTTAGTTCATGGATTGGTTATGAAGTTGGTCTAATTCAGGATGGACTGGAAGCAATTGGCTCACCACTAAATGCTTACTCAATTTTTCTTGAGTCAATTGTTTTCCGCTTTTATCCTCTTGCAATGCTTGTCTTTGTTTTTCTGATAGCAATTACGAAGAGGGACTTCGGTGCTATGCTTAAAGCTGAACGACGTGCAGTCCACGAAGGTAAAGTATCTGCAGCAACATTTACTGCGAATGATTTTTCAGAGAAGAGTGAGCTATTCGGAAATGAGGACAAAGCTAAATGGTATAATGGAGTTGTTCCGGTTCTGGTTCTAATCTCCGTTACGGTTTTCGGTTTGATATTTACCGGAATTGAATCACTGAAAGAGCAGGGAATAACCGAATACGGAGTTAGAGATATTATCAGCAATTCCAATTCATATCTTGCTTTGCTATGGGGAAGTTTTTCGGCTTGTGTTGTTGCCGCTTTAATGATCATTGCACAAAGACTTTTAACTTTACGGCAGACTGTTGATGCGTGGTTTGCAGGCATCCGTTCTATGTTTCTGGCTGTTTTGATTTTAACGCTTGCGTGGAGTATCGGTGCAGTTACGAGTGAAATCCGAACAGCAGATTATATTATAAGTCTTATTAGTGATTCGATTGATCCTCGGTTCCTGCCCGTGATCGTTTTTATTGTATGTGGTATAACGAGTTTTGCAACCGGAACAAGCTGGGGAACAATGGCAATTATGTTCCCGATAGTGATTCCTCTTTCCGCAGCGGTTACTGGAATGAATAATTACTCACCGGCAGATACACATTTAATTTTAGTTGGGGTTGTAAGTTCAGTTCTTGCCGGATGTGTTTGGGGTGATCACTGCTCGCCAATATCCGATACAACAATTCTCAGCTCAATGGCTTCCGGCTGCGATCATATTGACCACGTGCGCACACAACTTACTTATGCAATTACTGTGGGAATAGTTACAATGTTAGTTGGCGATATACTAACTGCTTTTGGTTTGTCACCAATCATCGCACTGCTGATGATTATTTCCGTTCTGGTTGGAATAATTTATTTGTTCGGCAGGAAGGTTGACATTGTTTCTTAGGGGCTCAATATATTGAGCCCTTACATTGTTGGAATTACTTTGATGCAGGGAACGGATTCCCCGCCTTGATGGCGGGTAAACCATCCGTTCCGGATTGATGGTTTAATTTTATTTACGGATTGGTCAGGAGACCAATCCGTACAGCCTATCTCAATAAAATCATTTTCTTAGTTTCGATAAAACCTTGTCCTGAATTTATTTCTTCAAAGGAGTCCTTTCGGACAGAACCTCCGACTTTTATCTGGTAAAAGTATATTCCACTAGAGAGATTCCGACCTTCGTCGGAATAAATATTGAATTCAACTTCGTAAGTGCCGGCTGGTTTTTCTTCGTTGACGAGTGTTGCGATCTCGTTACCAAGTATATCGTAAACTTTTAGTGTTACATCACTGCTTACTGGTAACTGATAACTGATTACAGTACTTGGGTTGAATGGGTTTGGGTAGTTTTGATGTAGAACAAAATCATCCGATATAAAGTTGATTTGATCATCTATTAAAGTAATGATGTCCGATAAAATTATATCAACCCCAATATTTGTACTCAAATTAAGTTTCAAATAGTTTCCACCATCCTCAAAACCAAGTCCGTTTGCAATTAAAAATTCCCTGGCTGCTTGTAATGAATCTACTGCAATATTTAGCGTTGTTAATTTGATGGTTGTCTGACTGCTCTGAAGAAATAATGAAGGACCGGCAGGCGGACTCCATTTCCCTGGTTCATCTTCCTCTGTTGGGAAAAACAGAGTATTTAATTTCTGTCTGTAATTCTCAAAATTATTTGATGTGAGAACAATATTTTTAACCTTACTTAGAGTTAAAGGACCACCATTTAAACTGTCAACTAAATTACCGAAATAAATATGCTGACTATCAGGATTTGTTATGGCAGGTAAGTTCCCAAAATCAAATGATTCGCAATCAAACAACTCAGGATGATACTGGCAGAAGAAGACTAATAGATCATTATTATTAAAGTTAGTTAGAGTTATAGTAGAAAAGAGAGTTAAAATTGTCTGATCCGGTTCCCTGAATAAATAATGGAATACTTGTGATCTTGGTATGCCTCTGCTATCCAGTATAGCTGCGGTATTCGTTATTTCATTTGCGAAAGCGAATGCATTAAAATATGGTATATAAGTCGGGGGAGGAGGATTTAGTGTATCAATGTTAAATGTTATAAACTCCAGAAATACGTTTCCCAAATAAACTCCGGTATTATAAAATTTTGAGTTGGGCGGCGATACAACATCCCTAATCGCTGGACTGAACCATTGAGGTAATTCCAGAATTCTATTGAACAAACTTTGAATTGAATCTACCTCTGCAATGCTATTATAATAAGCAGAGATGTGGTCAATTCTTTTTATCAGAATTGTACTATCGGTGGTCTCTTTTCTCTCAATAATTACTTGAGAGTTATCTCTATCTATATATCCATTTTGCCCAAAACAAATTTGTGTGATAAGCAAAAAGAAAAACAAGGTGTTAAGAAAAAGTTTCATCTCGAACCTCCTAGTTATGGATCGATAAATAATTTATAAGCTAACTGTAAACCGTTAAAACGGTTAGAGATTATTTTGCTTTTTACATTCTCCACGGGATTAATCCCGTGGAGAACCTTAATAAAAAATATTTTCATAAACCGTTTCAACGGTTTTTTTATTTCAACAAAATCATTTTACGTGTCTGTATAAATTTTCCCGCTTTAAGTTGATACAGGTAAACACCGCTAGATAGTCTCCTGATTCCGGACAAGCCGGAATGACTACTCGCGTTGAACTCAACTTCATACCTTCCTGCGGGTTTGTACTCATCAACAAGAGTTGCGATCTCATTTCCCAATACATCAAATAATTTTATCGTTTGATGACTACCTACTGGTGACTGCCAACTTATTTTTGTACTTGGGTTGAAGGGGTTTGGGAAGTTTTGCGAAAGAATAAATTCTGTTGGCTGAGTAGGTTCTTTTTCAACTGAAACTGGTTCGATTGGAGATTTTGCTAATCCGATTTGCCAAAGATCGCTTGAATTGTTCGCCGCATACCACATCCATAGTGTATCTCCAATTAGAAATACTCTCCCTTCCTCTACCCATTTATTATCCCACCCTGCTGCAGAAGGTGAAAGAATTGGGTTTAGAGGATATTTTGTCCATTGTTGATTTTTAAAGTGAGATGTTGCCATACCGATCCTTCGTCCTCCCCAATTCGTATTCATTCCTCCAAAGTACATATAATACATACTGTTGATTAAAATAACATTAGGCATATGAATACCACCTTCATCCCATTCACCCAGCTCACCCTTCAGGAAGAATGGATTATTAAGTGTGTCTTTTTGCCAGGTAATACCATCTGTTGATTCAGCATAACCCATTCCTACAACAGTAGGATTGAATCTAAATCCTTCGTACCAAATAGAATAACTGCTTCCGTCCGTCTTTACACACACACCGTGAATACCTTCTTCTTCCCACCACTCAGCACCAGGTACTACTACAGGGCTATTAAGCGTGTCTTTAATCCAGTTAATTCCATCCGATGAAAAAGCTAATCCGGTTTTGTACTTATAATTACTTCCACTGTTATTGCCTGCATAATACATTCTGTATTGTCCATTTTCTCTTATAACACTAGCAAATTCAACTGTACTTGCATCCCATTTACCCATACTCGGAGAGAGAACAGGATCGGGATGCATTTCCCAATCCACACCATTAATAGATTTAGCATAACCAATCTTACAATACATTCCACTATTAGAGAATGCAGTAAACCACATTTCAAATCTTGATGAATCAGAATTAAATAATACATAGGGCCCTTTCAAATGTCTGTACCACGAACCAGCAGGACCTGAATTTATTATTGGATTTCCTGAATACTTCGTCCAATTATATTGTCCAAAACAAATTTGCGTTATCAGTAAAAAGAAAAACAAAGTTTGTATTAGTACTTTCATTTTAACCTCCTAGTTATGGTTGTTAAATTTTTTATTTTAGGGACAAGTCGCGACTTGTCCCTACTTTTGCAATTTTTACTTCAACAATATCATCTTCTTAGTTTCAATAAAATCACCTGCCCTCAACTGATAGAAATACACTCCGCTTGGTAGATTCCGGACGTTGCCGGAATGACTGGCAGCATTGAACTCAACTTCATATCTTCCTGCTGGTTTGTATTCATAAACAAGAGTTGCGATTTCATTTCCCAATACATCAAATAATTTTATCGTTTGCCAACTGCCTACTGGAGACTGCCACCTGATCTTTGTGCTTGGGTTGAATGGATTTGGATAGTTTTGCCGTAACTCAAATTTGTCGGGGAATAAATCAGATTCCTCTTCCACACCTGATAAATCAGGGATATACTCTTCACATGAAGCAAGAAATACAACAGGAGGACCCTCGTGACCGCCAGCAACATAAATTTTATTTTCTAACACACCACCAGCTAATCCGATCCTTGTTTGCTGCATTGGTGTTTTAATTAACCAGGAATCCGTAATTGGATCATAAACTTCATTTTTTGTTGAACTGAATGCCCCGGCACGACCTCCAATTACATAAATCAGTCCATCTACAACGCAAGTTGCAGAACTAAAACGACCGGTTGGCATATCTGCTTTTTGTGTCCAGGTATTTGTTGAAGGATCGTAAACCTCCACGACTTCGTAGAATACATTTTCCCAATCTTCTGTTGTTCCACCAATAGCATATATTTTTCCGTCGAAAGTACAAGCTGAAAGCAAATTCCTGGCTGTGGGGAGATCAGCTTTTTGAGTCCACGTTTCATTAACAGGATCATAAGCCATTAACTTATTATTGGGAGGTCCTGATGCATTCAGCCCTCCTCCGATAATATAAATTGTATCTTCAACAACAGCAATGCCGCCTGCACCATTTTCATAAGGCATATCCTGTTTCTGTGTCCAGTCACCTGTCTGTGGATCAAATTCGTAAATACTTTTAAAAGCATTGGACCACATTCCGGCGGCTCCACCAAAAACATAAATTTTATTTTGAAACGTACAACTCATCGCATAACATCGAGCAGCAGGCAGGTTACTCACAGTTGACCAGGTATCATTAGATGGATCATAGACTTCAACTTTGTTTGTTGCATTTGTAGTTGGACATCCTCCGATAACATATAGTTTATTGTCAAAAACAGTATAGCTTAAAAATGTCCGCGCTGTTGGCATTGCTGTCTTATATTCCCAGGTATTGTATTGAGTAAATGAGATATTGCTTAATACGATGAATGGCAAAATGATTAGATGAAAAGAAAATTTCATAGAAGCCTCCATTGAAGTTGAAAGAGTTAATTTCAAAACTTCTGCTTCGGTAGAGTAGTTGGGTGTGCAGTCTCAGCAAGTTATTCAGAAAAAATCTCTGTACATCTTGCTCTATCGGAGTAGAAATAAATTTCTGAGAAGAAAATATTAATGTTTTGGGTGAAATACAATCAACTGTTTATAATCAGCAAATAAAAAGATAAAATTTATGTGGGCACGGATTCCCCGACTTGATGGCGGGTAAACTGTCCGCTCCGAAGGAATGGGTTTATAATTGATGCAGATTGGTCAGGAGACCAATCCCTACAAATCAGTTCCTTGAATCCAATACAGTATTTAGAGTCAGCAGTTCTTTATCTCTTCCAGAAAATATCTCTACTAATTTATCTTCCTCAGGTTTATTTCTATCAACCCAGAGAGTGGAAGGCTTTAAGTTTTGTTTGGCTGGAATTAATTCTGAGTTGCCGAGAGGCAATCCATTGTGCGTAAGGTTTTTCTCATCAATAAGAATTTTTTCATTTGAAGAAATGAGATAATCGCCATCGTAAAGTTTCTGATATCTTTCTCTCAACTGATTGTAAGTCTCTGAATAGGAATATTGATTATAGCTTTCGCCCTCACTTGTGAAAGCTATTTTAATCGCACTATTTCCTTTGTGTACAAAAACCGGAGTTCCTTTTTCAACTTTTTGATAAACGATCTGTGCATCTTCTCTTGAGACTCTCACACAACCGTGAGAAACATTTTTCTTCCCCAAATATTTGTAATAACTTTTTCCAAGCAATGCGTGGAATCCGATTCCGTTATTAAAGCCCATCCAGTTTAGCATAACCGTGCTATCGAACTGAACAGAATACTGTTTCTTTGATTTCCACTGAATTGCAAACAGACCCTGATTTGTTTCCATTCCTTTTTCAATCCGCTTTGTACCCGAAGAAATCGGGAATTGGAATTCTGAACCATCTCTTGAATATAGCGTTGCGTGCTGAGTCGCAAGGTTTACTTCGATATAATGATCTTTGTTTGTGTAAACAGTATCTCGCAGTTGTTTAAAATCATATCCGGCGAATGGATGAAATGAATAATTAAATTCTTTTGGTGAAAGTTCTGATGTACTTTTATTTAAGTAGGCGCTGTTAAAAAAGATGATTGCCGTTAAAACTATTGAGGCTAGATAAATCTTATTCGTTCTTTTCATTTGTGAAGTACTCTCTGACAAGTTGGGCTTTCTTATTTCCAATTATTTTTGCTAAAGTTTCAGTGTTAGAATTTTTAATTTTTTCAACACTGCCCAGCTCCGAGAGCAACTGATATGCCGTTGCTTTTCCTATTCCTTTTATCTCTGTCAGTTCTGTCGTTATCGTTCTTTTCGATCTTCTTGCTCTGTGAAAAGTGATTGCAAAACGATGTGCTTCATCTCTTATCTGCTGTAAAAGCTTTAATCCCGATGAAGTTTTTGGTATTGATTCCGGTTCAGAATTTTCGGGGAAGAAAACTTCCTCGAGTCTCTTTGCGAGACCAATAATATTGTATTGTTTTATTCCGAGACTGTCTAATATTTCAATCGCACTCGATAGTTGTCCTTTGCCTCCATCAACCATAATTAATTCTGGCAGAGGATCTTTGTTTTCAAGAAGTCGGGTGTATCTTCTTCTGATTACTTCCTGTATACTTGCAAAGTCATCAGGACCTTCAACATCTTTTATGATGAATTTTTTATACTCACTCTTTTTTGGTTTGCCGTCAACAAAAACAACCATACTCGCAACAGAATCGGAACCCTGAATGTTGGAAATATCGAAGCACTCAATTCTTCGCGGAAGAACTTTCAATCTCAAATCTCTCTGTAGTGCTGAGAGTGCGAAAGGAACATTTCCTTCTTTTTTCATTTTCTGAAGTTGAATTTCTTTTAGCTGAAGGTTTGCGTTCTCTTTGCACATAGTAACAAGCGCTTTAAGTTCACCTCTCTGCGGAACAAATATTTTAACTTTTCTCTCAGCTCTTTGATTCAGCCATTCTTCCAGCAATTCTTTTTCTAATGGATCGACTTCAATTAAAATTTCTTTCGGGATCTCAATGTGATCACCGTAATAAAACTTAATTGCTGAAGTGTATATCTCTTCCAACTCTTCACCGCCGCGAAGACTTAAGTGAAGCTGTTTCTTTCCAACAAGCTTTCCAGAACGAATGTTGAAAACAGAGCAAGCCGAGTCTTTATCCTCAAATGCAATTGAGATAACGTCTCGATCCTCAAAATCATTGCTCACTACTTTCTGTTTGGACGAGATGATCCGAAGTTGATCAATTTTATCTCTTATCTCAGCAGCCTTCTCGAATTCCATATTTACAGATGCTGACTTCATTTTTTTGTCGAGATCTTTTATTAAGTCATCGGTTCTTCCGCGGATAACTTTTACAACTTCATCAACCATTTCGTTGTAATCTTTTTCACTTACTAATCCTTCGCAGGGTCCGTCGCATTTTTTTATGTGGTAATCGAGACACACTTTAAATTTTTTCTTGGCTATT
>DATIJX010000212.1:0-32989 GCA_035478175.1 Ignavibacteriaceae bacterium | reverse complement strand
GGATCGTCATTCTTACTTAAAGATGTCAACGTTAACTGAAAATCAAAGACTCTGAATAAATCATACATACCCGCACTAAAAACATCACTCATAAGCGAGTTAATATTCTCATTGTCAAGTCTATTCTCTTCTTTTAAAGATTTCAAATAAGAATAGGCTGAATAAAATAACCTTTGTCTGATGCTTGCCATTACAAGGTTTGCAAATTCACTATTTAATTCTTTCAATTCCTTAATGCTTTTTGGTACTGCCATATTATTCCATAACCTCTTGTACTCCAATTCAAAAAGCTGAACCACAGGATTCCAATCAATTCTTTTAGCGACTTCAATTAGCTTATCCTGTTCAATTTCTTCCAGGTATTTTACAAATTGATCTTTTAACCTTTCACTTAAAGGCTTATTCATTTCCTGAAGTATTTGTTTAGCGATACCACTCATAATTTTAATTTTACCAGACTATAATAATTTTGGTTACCGGGAGACGGCCTATCTGTTTTTTCATTTATGATATTAGAATATATCTCTGTCATTTTTATTTAAGAAGCAACATCTTCCGGTTTTCAACTTTACTTTGGGTTTCAAGGCGATAGAAATATACTCCGCTCGTGAGATTCCGGACGAGCCGGAATGACTGGTCTGATGCGGAATGACTATTAAACTCAACTTCATATATTTTTCCGCCTTCGGCTGTTCCGTTAAATGGAATTGCTACTTCGTTGCCGAGCACATCGTAGATAATCAGTTTCGCTGATTGAGTTTCCGCTACTGCAAATTTAATTGTTGTTGAAGGATTAAACGGATTCGGATAATTCTGCTCAAGTACAAATCCGCCCGGTATATTGCCAGCATCAACTTCAATTATTTTGCTGTACTCAAACTGACCATCAGTGTCAATCTGTTTTAAGCGATATGAATATTTACCGTAGCCGGCATTGTTGTCAGTGAAAGAATAGTCTTTTGGTGAATTAGAATTACCGTGACCTTCAACAAACCCTATCATCGTCCATTCCGTTTGACCTTTGACATCTGACGTCTGACTTCGTTCAATATCAAATCCGTAGTTACTTACTTCCGTCTCAGTTCTCCAGTTAAGCTGAACTCCTCCACTCTTCAATACTTTTGCAGTGAAGGAGGAAAGTTCGACGGGGAGAGGAAATTCTGTTTGAAGTGAAACTCTGAAAGTAGATTTTGAAGGATCATTATTCGAAATTGACATTAGTGCATTTTCAAAAGCATCTGTTCCCAAAGTTTGATTTTCCTTTAACAAGCTACTATAGTTAAGACGCACTGTAAAAAGAGCGCTGTCATTTGGTGCAATTGTTCCTGGCAAAGAACTAATTAATGAAAACATTGCGGCATAGGTTCCGGTGAATGTGACTGAACTTACTGTAAGATTTGCATTGCCATCATTTTTAAGATAGAAATTTCTATCTACAATTACTGGAGGTGACGGATTACCAAAATCCAAAACTGAATCAGCAGGATTATTTAGTCTTGCGCAAGGACCGGTTACACCATTCATTCTTCTTATAATGATATCAAGGGAATTATAAGTTGGGGCATCGCCAGCAGCGATATCGTAGTTAATAAATTTCCAGTTGCCTTGTGCGTTTGTTCCATTTAAACCAATAAGCATATATTCAGGTTTATAAAATCCGTTTGAATATGGTGGAGTACCCTGTCTCCAGAATTGTGTGGCTGAATCTGTAACTGTTGCATTTGTTATATTGTCACCATTAGCCCCGTTTTCAGAAAACAAACATTTACGGTTATTATCAGCATCTGTACTTGGTGACCAAACAATTAATATATTGTCTGAGACCCACGTATGGCTTAAGTTAATTCTTACTCTCGCTTCCAAAATGGAAAAGCTTGTTGGAAAATTTACATTAGCTGAAATTCCTCCCCCACCATCCGGTGGACTCCAAGTAGTTAAACTTCTTGTCTCAGTAGTTATATTTCCTACTGCATAATAACATAGTGTGTAAGGATATGCCGTTGATGCTAATTTAGGAAAAGTAGTTATGTTTCCTGCTGCATCCTGAGCTTCGATATAGTATTGAACTTCAGTTTGACGACCAACTCCAGGTATTTTAAAAGTAAATAGGTTGCCAACATTTGAAACGGCATAAGATAAAACAAATGATGTCCATCCTGCACCATTTTTATTAAAGCGATAATAAATTCTCGGTTTTTGGTTTCCTGTGTTTGGAACTGAAGCACCATTCTGATCTGCAATTATTGCCGTTAAAGTGGTTGGGTAAGTGCTTGAATGAAATCGTACATTATTATGGACTATAGTTGGCGGTGTTACATCAACACCCATTGCCAACCTAATAGAATTTAATGCGTTTACCCTTCCATAGCCAAAATATTCATTCCAGTAACCATAAGTTTTAACAGTATTGTAACCTACATTATCTATTTTTTCACATCCTCTATACAAATAATCCAAAACTTGGTTTCTGGTAAAATTCGGATTAATTGAAAAAATTAAAGCAGCAACACCTGCAGCATTTGGACAGGCAGCAGATGTTCCGTTAAATGTAGCATAATAATCCCCGGCAGTTCCAGCAGAAGTATTGTAGCCGCCAGCTCCTTGAATATCTGTTGTATAGCAAATCGTCGGTGCTACTAAATCGAGATCACCGTTTGCATCTTCACCATAATTTCCTCCCCACCACAACTGATTGCCAGTTCCGGCTGCTTTTTTCTGGTCGTGTTTTGTTGAAGCACCAACACAAACCACTGAAGCAAGATAAGAAGGATAAAAAGGAGGATTTCTCCCATCGTTTCCCGATGCAAAGAGGACGACACAACCGAGCCCACCTCGCCCATTATTCGATAAATTATTAATTGCATTGGTTAATGTTGTGTTTGGCGTTCCTCCACCCCAACTGTTACTTGCTACATGAACTCCGCTTGTCTGAGCAATATTGAAGGCATTTGCGATTGCTGTATTAGAAACAAATCCACCAGTGTTATTTACAAGTCTAAATGCCCTTATTCTGCAATTACTATTAATTGTATTATCCCCACCGACTATCCCAGCAACTCCAAGTCCATTATTAGTTCTGGCCCCAATTATTCCAGCAACACAAGTTCCATGTCCCACAGGATCTGTTGCGACGGAATTTGTACCAGTGAAGGCATTCCATCCTGCAATTAAGTTTTGTGACAAATCTGGATGCGTCGAATCTACACCGGTATCAAACACTCCTACAATGACGCTATTATTTCCTTTTGTATAATCCCATGCTAGATTAACATCCATATCTGCATCTGGTATTCCTACAGAATTTGTTAAATCACCTCCACCTGCATCTCCTTCTGTAGGAGTGGATTGCCCAGTATTATTTAATACCCATTGAGAAGTATAGAATGGATCGTTCGGTGTGTAATTAAAAAGGCAGCCTTCGGGATATCCGAAGTTTGGCTCGCAATATTCAAAATATCCGGTTTGGTAATAAATTTCTGAGAGTTGTAAAGCATTTAATCGTACACCATTTCTTGATTTCAAAACGAAAGTATTTTCATCATTAATATTCTGTAATATTTCAATGTCATATTTATGATTTAGATCTTCAAATAATGATCTATTCCTTAAATCAAGAAGTTTTACTATAAATTCATCAGTTGGGATTTGTGTTACTTTTCTTGATTCGCCAAAGTAAACTGGTGTGGCAAATTTCACCAATTCATTAAGCGTTTGGAGTGCACTTATTTGCTGATCTATTTGTGCTTCAGGTACCGGATCTGAGAAATTAATTAAAAATAAATTTTCAGTAAGCTCCTTTAAGTCACCTAAAGAATTTATTTGGGTTTTTAAAGTCTGCTCAATAGTGTTTTTAGTAAGATTGGTTTTGTTGAGAATAATGGCAATTCTATCTAGTCTTTTGGTCAGCTCAATTCTCTTTCCTTCATAAAAGTAGTAATCCTGAGCAAAGGAAAGAACAGTTAATATATTTATAGAAATAAAAACAAGTATTATTAGCTTCATAAATTATTTTCCTAATTGTGTATAATTAGTTTGTTTATCAAATAAAAAGCCAGAAAACCAATACATTTTTACTAAAAAAAGAACTAATCTGTTCGCACTATCGTTTACATAATTACATAAATTAGCAACATAAGATGAAATTATTTCCAACAGAGAAATCATGAAAAAAATAATTATTACCGGCGCAACAGGTTCCATCGGGCGAAATCTTGTGCAGCACTTAATAGCAAGAGGTGATGAAGTAATTGTCTTCACCCGAAATCCTGAAAACGCTAGAAATAAAATAGTAAATGCAGGCAGGTATGTCAAGTGGCAGTACGAAAACCCGGTTGCTCCGTCTTCATTACATTACGCCGGGACAAGCTGGATGCATGAGTTGAATGGTGTGGATGCGGTGGTTCATCTCGCAGGTGCAAACCTTGGTGCAAAGAGATGGAATGATGAATATAAAAAACTTGCTTATGACAGCCGCATTATTAGCACAAGAAATTTAGTCGAAGCAATAAAACAAACTGATCAAAAACCAAAAACTTTTATCTGTTCATCCGCAGTAGGAATTTACGGCAGCCGTTATGACGAAGTACTCGCTGAAAGCAGTTCTTTAGGCGATGACTTTATGGCTCACATCTGCAAAGACTGGGAGAAAGAAGCAGAAAAAGTCGAACAATACGGAGTAAGAAGAGTTTCTGTAAGAACCGGTTTGGTAATGCAGAAAGATGAAGGTGTGTTAAAAAAAATGCTGATGCCGTTCAAGCTTTTCATCGGTGGTCCGCTTGGAAACGGCAGACAATGGTTTCCGTGGATTCATATTGATGATATAGTTGGCATTTACTTGAATGCAATCGACGATGAAAATATTTCAGGTGCGGTTAACGGAGCTTCACCCGGAATTGTAACTATGAAAGAGTTCTCTAAAACACTTGGCAAAGTTCTCCGAAGACCATCCTTATTTCCTGTTCCAAAATTTGCAATGAAAATTGCTGCAGGTGAACTAGGTGAATATGCAGTAATGAGCCAGAGAACTTCTGTTGAAAAAATTAAAAAGGCTGGTTATAAGTTTAAATTTGAAAATCTTGAGGGAGCTTTGAGGGATTTACTTGTTCAGGACATGAGATAATCTTTCAATAACTCATGTTACGCAGAATACTAAACCTCTGAGGTTTCAACGAATGTTTTTCTGAGAATATTTTTGATTTTACCCGCCAATTGGTGTGTAAGAATATACTGTTTGACAAAACCTCGGAGGTTTTTCCCTTTACTGCGTAAGGTGAGTCAATAATAAAAAGAGTCTTGTATTTCTTATCTCACGTCCTGCAGAAATTTGTTGAGGTTTTCGATTATATCTTCTCTCTCAAGCTCTTTAAATTTTTCTGCGGTTGACAATAAATATGATTTATCAATTGAATTTTTGTTTTTCTCCAATAGCATTTCAACGTCGCCCAAATCTAAGTGACGGCTGGCAAAGAGTTTGTAAATGATCAGATCTTCCAGAGTACAAATATAAAATTCTGCTTTTCCCAATTTTGTTCTCTTTCTTCTTTTAATAATCGTATCATCAAAAATAGTTAGTCCTGCAGCGACATCTATTTTTATATCAGTTACTTTATCTTTTACAGGCAGCAGGAAATTTCTTGTGAAAAAATTTAGAGAGTCATCCTGAACAGGAAGGTATGCTTTTATGAATTTATCGTGAATTGTTTGTAGTTCTTCTAATTTACAAAGAACTGTGATGTCAATATCCTTTGTCGTTCTTTGATAATCATAAGTTATCACTGCCACACCACCGATCACAGCATATTTGATTGAAGCTTCACTACAGAATTCATCCAGCCTCATCAATGTTTGTTCAAATCTGATCAAGCTTTAATACCGAATTTTTCTATTAATGTTTTACGAAATCTTACCTTTTCTTCGATATATCTTGATTCGAAAGGTGAATTATTCTGACTCCAAAAATCATAGATCTCCTGCCAGAAATCCAGAAAGTTCCGTATCTCCTCTGCCGTTGGCTTATGATAGTACTTTTTCTCCAGTTCCCTCATAGCAGCATAATTTGGTCTTGGTTCGAAAAACTTTTTTGAATCTGAACTCATAGCTTGCTTTAAAATAGATATGCCAGATTTCGAAGATCTGGCATATCTGTGTAAGTATTAATACCTGTAATAATCAGGCTTGTAAGGACCTTCAACAGGAACGCCAATATACTCGGCCTGGTCAGGTTTAAGAACATCAAGCTCAACACCGATTTTGGCAAGATGAAGTCGTGCAACCTTCTCATCAAGATGCTTCGGCAAAGTGTAAACTTTGTTTTCATATCTTTCCGGATGATTCCAGAGTTCAAGCTGCGCAAGTGTTTGATTCGTAAATGAATTAGACATTACAAATGAAGGATGTCCCGTTGCGCATCCAAGATTAACCAATCTGCCTTCTGCAAGCACAAGCATATCCTTACCATCAATGGTGTATTTATCAACTTGTGGTTTGATTATATTTTTTGTGTGTCCATAATTTTTATTTAGCCAGGCCATGTCAATTTCAGTATCAAAGTGTCCGATGTTGCAAACAACTACTTTATCCTTCATCAATTTAAAATGTTTTTCATTCACAACATTTTTATTTCCTGTTGCTGTAACAACAATATCTGCTTCTTTAACTGCATCTGACATCTTCTTAACTTCATAACCTTCCATTGCAGCCTGGAGCGCACAGATCGGATCAATCTCAGTTACAATCACTCTTACGTTTGCATTCTTTAATGATTCAGCAGAACCTTTACCAACGTCACCAAATCCTGCGACAACTGCTACTTTACCGGCAAGCATTAAATCAGTTGCTCTGCGGATTGCATCAACTAAAGATTCGCGGCATCCGTACTTGTTGTCAAATTTAGATTTTGTAACGGAATCATTGACGTTTATTGCAGGCATTGTAAGTGTTCCATTTTTCATTCTTTCGTACAAGCGATGAACACCTGTTGTGGTTTCTTCTGAAAGTCCTTTTATTCCAGCAGCAAGTTCAGGATAATTATCAAATACCATATTGGTTAAATCTCCGCCATCATCAAGGATCATATTTAACGGTTTTGACTCATCACCGAAAAATAATGTCTGCTCGATGCACCAGTTGAATTCTTCCTCATTCATTCCTTTCCATGCAAAAACCGGGAAACCGGCAGCAGCAATTGCCGCAGCAGCATGATCTTGAGTTGAAAAAATATTACAAGATGACCATTTTACTTCAGCGCCAAGATCTATAAGCGTTTCAATTAAAACAGCAGTTTGAATTGTCATATGCAGACAGCCTGCAATACGAGCACCTTTGAGCGGCTTCTTTCCTTTGTATTCTTCCCTTAAAGCCATCAGCCCCGGCATCTCTGCTTCAGCAAGCTCTATTTCTTTTCTTCCCCATTCAGCAAGTGAGATATCTTTTACTTTATATTTTAGCGAGAAATCAATTTTCTTCTCTAACACTTCATTCATTTTTTTACCTTTACTTTTTTAATTTCTTGTTACTTATAAACAACGTTTAAACACTTTATTATATATAAAAAGTTCATAATTAATAAACTATTTTTTTGCATACTTTTTAAATATAGGAACCAGATCAAGTTGTTCCCAGGTAAAATCTTTATCATTTCTACCAAAATGACCATAAGCTGAGGTTTTCTGATAGATTGGTCTTCTCAATTTTAACCTTGAAATGATTCCTTTTGGAGTAAGATCAACTTCTTTCTGGATCATTTTAGAAATTTTGGAATCCGAAATTACTCCTGTTCCTTTTGTATCTACAAAAACAGAAATGGGCTGTGCAACACCGATCGCATAAGAAACCTGCACCAAACATTCTTTAGCAAGTTTAGCTGCAACAACATTTTTTGCAATGTGTCTTGCGGCATAAGTAGCACTTCTATCAACCTTTGATGGATCTTTCCCGGAAAATGCACCACCGCCATGCGGAGCCCAGCCGCCGTAAGTATCAACAATAATTTTTCTTCCTGTCAAGCCGCTGTCACCATGTGGTCCGCCAATTTCAAATCTTCCGGTTGGATTTACAAAATACTTTGTGTTCTTATCTAAATATTTTGCAGGTATAACTTTTTTAATTACATGTTGAATAACATCACTTTTAATTTTGCTTTGCTTTGCATCACCATCGTGTTGAGTTGAAATAACAACAGCATCGACTCTCATCGGTTTTCCACTATCATCATATTCAATTGTCACTTGTGATTTAGAATCCGGGCGAAGGTAGGGCATCAACTTATTATTTTTCTTTCTGATGTCAGCAAGTTTTTTTACAAGCTTATGTGCGAACATAATCGGCATCGGCATAAGTTCGGGAGTTTGATCGCAGGCATAGCCAAACATAATTCCCTGGTCACCGGCTCCACCGGTATCAACTCCCATTGCAATATCTGGTGACTGTGAATGAATTGCATTTAATACAGAACAAGATTCAGAATCAAATTTATAATCAGCTTTTGTATAACCTATATTTTGAACAGTTTTTCGTACAACTTCAGGAACATCAATATATGTTTTAGTAGTAATCTCACCACCGACTAGAACCAAACCTGTAGTAACGAATGTTTCGCAAGCAACTCTTGCATATGGATCGTGCGCATATATCGCATCAAGAATTCCGTCGGATATCGCATCACTTACTTTATCCGGATGACCTTCAGAAACCGATTCTGATGTGAAGAAAAATGACATTATTGTTTTACCTTTATGAATTGAAAAATTTGTCTAAGTGCTTTTTTGAAAAAGGCTTACAAACTTAGGAAAAGGGGTTTTTAATAACAAGCTAAACAGGCTTAATTTTGTAATAGAAATTAGTATTGATATCAAAACTTTAACTGTTGTTTATCTTAAATCACATCCTATGAAAATAAAAACTAAAATTACTGAGTTATTCAATATAGAATATCCAATTGTCCAGGCTGGAATGGTTTGGGTCTCAGGCTGGAAGTTAGCTTCAGCAGTTTCAAATGAAGGCGGGCTTGGCTTAATAGGTGCAGGTTCAATGAAGCCTGATTTATTGAGAGAACACATACAAAAATGTAAGGCGGCAACCAGCAAACCATTTGGAGTAAATATTCCCCTTCTTCGCGGTGATGCTGATGAATTAGTTAGAGTAACTATTGAAGAAGGAGTAAAAATAGTTTTTTCATCGGCTGGTCATCCGGGAAAATTCATCAAACAATTAAAAGAGAATGATATAAAAGTCGCTCACGTTATTCCATCGGTTAAGCATGCATTAAAAGCTGAGGAAGTCGGATGTGATGCAGTTGTTGGTGAAGGAGTCGAAGCAGGCGGACATAACGGTATAAATGAAACAACCACAATTTCTTTAATTCCCCAACTTGTTGATGCTCTAAAAATTCCTGTAATTGCGGCAGGAGGTATTGCTGATGGAAGAGGAATTCTTGCTGCACTTTCACTTGGGGCAGAAGGTGTTCAAATCGGAACAAGATTCGCTGCAACAGTTGAATCTTCTGCTCATCCAAATTATAAGCAGAAAGTTGTTAAAGCAAAAGATGACGGAACTGTTCTGGCTTTTAAAAAAATCGGATTGGTCAGAATGTTAAAAAATGATTTTGCTGATCGCGCACTTAAAGCAGAAAAAGATGGCTGGGATGAGATTAAACTCAGGGAACTTCTTGGAAGCAAACGTGAAAGACTTGGAATTTTTGAAGGCGATGAAGTTGAAGGTGAGCTTGAAGCAGGTCAGAGTTCAGGATTGGTAAAAGAAATTTTAACGGTCAAAGAATTATTTAAAAAATTATTGAACGAAATTTCAGAAGCGAAACAGAGAAATGAAAAATTAATTTTCTGATAACTTAGATTCCTTCAAGAACATCACTAACAACCGAATCAACATCTTTTGCATTATCAAAAAACGATATAATTTTTCTGATAACTGCTTCCACAATCGCATCCGGGCAGGAAGCCCCGCTGGTTATCATTATGTCAATAGGATATTTTGAAGGCAGATAATCGTTTGACATTACAACAGTTTGCTTTGAAATATCAAAGTGGTTGATTTCATTTTCTGAAACTATTCTATCCGCAGAATCAATAAAGTAAGTTCTGATTTCTTCTTCACAGATTTTTACAATGTTCGTGGTGTTTGAGCTGTTATATCCGCCAACTACAATCGCAAAATCAGAAGTTGCTTCAAGCATACCATAAGTAGCATCCTGGTTTTCATTTGTTGCATAACACAACGTATCACGTGTATCTGCAAAATGTTCGCTTAGATTTTCAACTCCGTATTTTTTTATCATCGTTTCTTTCAGAAGGTCAGCAATTTCCTGTGTTTCGGATGCAAGCATAGTTGTCTGATTTACCACTCCAATACTTTTCAAATGAACCCTTGCATCAAATCCTTTAGAAAATTTCCCTTCAAAGAATTGATAAAAGTCATCTTCAGTTTTATCACCGAGAATTACTTCAGTTAAAAATTTTGTTTCTTCCAGATTACGAATAATGACTGAAGGAGAATTTTGTACTGAATGAGAGAATGTTGCTCTTGTCTCTTCGTGATAATGCTTTCCGTGAATTATAACTGTAAATCCCTGCTTGCCAAGATCAGCAGAACGATTCCAAACTTTTTCAACAAAGGGACAGGTAGTATTGTAGCTGTAGGGATTGATCCCCATCTTATTAAGTTTCTTTTCTATTTCGAGGGTGGTTCCAAATGCAGGAATAATAACTATGTCATCATTTTTAATTTCTTCCCAGGCCACAAGTTGATTGCCGGATGTATCCATTATAAAACGAACACCCATGCTTAAAAGATCGTGGTTAACTCCTGGATTGTGTATCATCTCGCTTAGGAGAAAAAATCTTTTGCCGGGATTTTCTTCAATGGTTTTATAGGCAATCTCAATTGCATTCTCTACTCCGTAACAAAATCCAAAATGGCGGGCGAGATAAAATCTAACCGGACCGAAATCCAGCATGGTAGGAGAAAAATCTTTTTTTCTTGGGTCATCAAGTTTTCTGCTGTTCTTTATCTGAGTAATAAAAGAACTTTTATAATGGGTAGGTATGTCAAACTTTTTCATAATTAACTCTTTAGGATTAAATCACTTTCGTCTGAATTTAAATGCATATCACGAATTAAATATTCTTTTGATGGCTTCATTAAAATGAAATAGCCAAAAAGGAAAACAAAAACTGCTACGTAAAGATAATTCGAAGTCAACATTGTTACTACAAGTGCAAAAAAACAAGCTCCTTCAATCATCGCCCAGGAAACAATTTTTGCTATTCTATAGCCAGATATTTTCTGAATAAGACTACTGGCTGCATCAATTTTCGATAACATCTGGTTGTAAATCATTCTCGAAAGAAACATCATCATTAATCCAAACACAGGTACAATGATGGTAAAAATGTTATCAATGCTCTTCCCGGTTGAGGGATCTTTATCTTGAATCAGAACAATGACAACCATAAAAAATAATAACAAACCGGTTACCAGCGCGTAATAGATTACGTTGGTAATTCTTATTTGATTTTTTATTTCAGCGGGCTCTGATGCAGTCATAACGGCAGATACCTTCGTTTTTTAGACTTTAAAAGTGTGCTTTTATATATTTGCACACAATTTTTAGAAACACAGTATGAATTTAGCAGATAAGTTAGAAAAAATAAAAATAAAATTTGACAGCATAAACGAACAGCTCTCAGATCCGGCTATATCCGGCAAACGGGAAAAGATGGTTGCACTAACCAGGGAAAGAAGCGATCTTTCTGAAATAGTTGAAGCGTATGCAAGATATTCTTCAGTCCTAAAAAATATTAAAGGTAATAAAGAGATTATTGAATCTGTAAACGATAATGATCTGGTTTCAATGGCAGAAGCTGAGCTTGATGAGCTAAATGCTGAAAAAGAAAAACTCGAAGAGGAAATTAAAGTCCTGATTTTACCAAAAGATCCCAATGACGATAAGGGGATAATCATGGAAATAAGAGCCGGGACAGGAGGAGAAGAAGCTGCTCTTTTTGCCGGGGAGCTTTTCAGAATGTACAGCCGCTATGCTGAAATACGGAATTGGAAGATTGAACTGATTGATATAAGCGATACAGGACTTGGTGGAATTAAAGAAGCGGTCTTCTCAGTGAATGGCAATAATGTTTATGGTGATCTGAAATTTGAAAGTGGCGTACATAGAGTCCAAAGAGTTCCGGAAACAGAAGGAAGCGGGAGAGTACATACGTCGGCAGCTTCGGTTGCAGTTCTTCCTGAAGTTGAAGATGTTCAGATTGAAATAAATCCTAATGATTTGAAGATAGATATTTTCCGTGCAGGTGGAGCCGGCGGACAAAATGTAAACAAAGTTGAAACTGCTGTAAGGATGACTCACATTCCTACAGGGTTAGTTGTTCAGTGCCAGGATGAAAGATCACAATTGAAAAACAGACAGAAAGCAATGAAGGTTTTGAAGGCAAGATTATATGACCTTGAACTAAAAAAGCAAAACGCAGAAATCTCTGCTCAAAGAAAATCTATGGTTGGAAGCGGCGACAGAAGCGATAAAATCAGAACTTATAATTTCCCGCAAAACCGGGTGACAGACCACAGAATAGGTTTAACACTATACAATCTTTCTAACATTATGGAAGGTCGCATCGACGAGCTGATTGAACAGCTTAAAATTGCTGACAAGGCAGAAAAACTTCAGGCAACTGAATAATTAATTTAACTGCGATTTTTCGGGATAATATTCTCCACATAAAAATATTCAGAAATCATTTTTTGTATTTACTTTTCACACGTTCTGCAGTACTGCCATAAATTTGTCATTCTGGCTCGTCTCAAAAGGACGCTCGTCTCGGTAGGACGAAGTCCTAACGGAGAGTCCTGACGGACTTGCTTGCCTCGTCGTATCCGTCAAAGGCGGAGAAGACGGGTCCAGAATCAGAAAAAAATCAATACACATAGATTCCGGACTCCCCGCCTATTGGCGGATCGCCGGAATGACACCTATGCTTAACGTGAGTTACTTTATATCAGTTACTCGCTGAAATCATTACAAGGCTGATATCATCTTCAAAGTGTTCAGAGGTAAAACTGGTAATTTGATTTTTTAGAGAATTGATTGATGAGTCTTTTGTATCAATATTCTTAATTATTTCTATTAACCCCTTCGATCCGAGTTGCTTTCCATCAACACTAAGGGATTCAATAATACCATCAGTGGTAAGAAACACAACATCTCCTTTGTTCATCCTAATACTTGTATCTTCAAATGAGCTATCACTGCTAAAACCGAGCAGCAATCCTCTTGATTCTATTTTAGAAATAATCCCATCGGAATTTTTTTTATAGAATATAGGGAGATCACCTGCACCTGAATAATTTAAAATCATATTTTTATTATCAAGAACAACAACTGATAAAGTTGAAAAAACTTCGGATATTTTTGAATCGTGATAAACTGAGTTATTCACTTTTGAGATGATCTTAGCAGGAGAAAAAATTCCGCCATCCTGAACAACTGAACGAATAGCACTCCTGATATAACCAGCATAAGCAAAAGCAAAATACCAGGCTCCCCATTTTTTACCCATCACATCACCAATAACAAGCGCAAGATGATTTTCATCAAGAGCAAAGTGGTCAATAAAGTCACCACCTGGAATACCCGAAAATGGCTCGTGCCAATACTGGATATTGAAATTTTCAAATTCAGGAAAATCTACAGGAACAACACTTGTGCGTAAAGCATCCGTTGCCTGGTGCAACTCCGCAACTATTTTTCTTCGTTCTTTAGATAAACTCTTTAGGATAGCTGAAACTTTAGCCACAAAAACTTTTGGCCCTTCATTCTTAATAATATAATCGGTTATATCTTTTTTATATCCATCAAGAATATCCTTTTCACTTCCTCTGTTACTAAGAAATACGAACGGTATTGAAGCAAGATCCTGGTTGTTAAGCACCATTTCTCTGAATTCAAAACCATCAATACCAGGCATAACGATATCTGCAATAATCAAATCTGGTTGAAAAGATTCAACAAGTTTATATCCTTCTTTTGCATTGTTAGCTACTCTGCAATCAATTCCGGCTTTGTTAAGGTTAAATTGAAGTAATTTAGCTATTGCTTCATCATCGTCAATAAGAACGATTCTTGATTGTTTTTTGGTGAACGCTTCCTCAAGGTTCTTCCGTGTTCCGTAAATTAGATAAATTTCAGATTTTCTGATCAGTGCTTTAACTTTTAAAATCAATTCCTCAACATTGAATGGTTTTGTAATAAAATCATCTCCACCAACTTCAAGAGCGCGGGATTTATCTTCAAGTGTGTTTTTTGCAGTTACAAAGACGAAGGGAATTGAACGATAATTTTGATTTTCTCTGACTATCTGGCAAAATGTAAATCCATCCATCTTATCCATTGTTACATCACACAAAACAAGGTCAATGTGGTTATTGTAAAGTAGATTGAATCCTTCATCTGTGTTGGATGCGAGGAAAACTTTATAATTGTTGAGATTTAGATGGTGTGAAATAAGCTTGCGTATTGTGATATCATCATCAATAACAAGAATAGATTTTTTTTGACCAACAGACATAATATACTGTCAAAGCTAAATTAAATTTTAAAAATTAAATATCACTAATAGAAGTGAACCAAGATTTTATTTGAGCGATTTGCTCAAGTTTATTTAAAGCTTCTTAGAGCCTCATCCGTTGATTCAAAAGTTTCAAAGACCTTACTAATTCTTGTGAGTTCTAACATGGAACGAACGGCTGGTTGAAAACCTACCAGTTTTATATCACCGCCAATGGCAGTTACCTTTTTTAAAGATAGGACTATAGTTCCAAGAAATGTTGAATCTATAAATTCACAAAACGATAAGTCTATTACGAATTTATTCTTACCAGAATCTATATCCTTCTTTAGCATATCTTTAAATTTATCTGATTCTTTAAGAGTTGCGCGAACCAGATTAACTCTAAAAAGAATTATACCTTTTTTTTCACTTCTTATTAAATCCATATTCAATCACTTATTTAAAAATTATTCATAAGTACGATTTTCAATGCTGTACTTTTCCATCAACCTGTAAATTGTTGCACGGCCAAGCTGTAATCTTTTTGCAGCTTCAACTATGTTCCCTTTAGTTACTTTCAAAGCGTGCCTGATTGCTTCTTCTTTTATTTTTTCAAACGGGACTATAGTTTCATCAGTAAATATTGTCCCGGGCTGATCTATATAACCTGATTTATCTGCAGCTCTTATGTGTTGTGGCAAATCATCAACATCAAGCATATCTTTATCTGTGATTATAATACATCGCTCTATGGTATTTTCCATTTCACGTATATTTCCCGGCCAATCATATTCATAAATAAGTTTAAGAGCTTTTTTACTGAAACCTTTTATATTCTTTTGAAGTTTCTTATTAAACTCATCAACAAAATGTTCAGTAAGTACAAGTATATCGGATCTTCTCTGTCTTAGCGGAGGTATAAAGATGGGAAAAGAATTCAATCTATAATAAAGATCCTCACGAAATTGTTTGTCTTCTACAGCGTGCTTCAAATCTCTGTTAGTTGCAGAAATAATCCTCACACCGGTTTTAATCAATTCGGTCCCGCCAACCCGTTCAAATTCTTTTTGTTGAATCACTCTCAACAACTTTGCCTGAAGAAGCATTTCTAGTTCACCTACCTCATCAAGAAAGATAGTACCATCTTTAGCAACTTCAAATTTGCCGAGCTTTCTTTGATGTGCACCTGTAAAGGATCCTCTCTCGTGGCCGAACAATTCACTTTCAAGTAGCTCTCTGGGAATGGATGCACAGTTAACTACTACAAATGGTTTATCTTTTCGTTTACCATTATAGTGAATAGCTCGTGCAATAAGTTCTTTTCCTGTACCGCTTTCTCCATAAATTAAAACCGAGATTTCATTATCCAGCACTTTTGATACTAACTTAAACACGTCCTGCATTTTACCATCTGCAGTTATAATATTATCAAAGCTATATTCTTTCTTAACATTTTCTTTTAAGTTCTGCAGTTCCTTTACCAGATCATAGTTGCGTATTGCATTCTTAATTGCAAGCTCAAGCTTTTGCTGATCTATGGGTTTCGAAAAGTAGTCATACGCACCAAATCTAAGTGAGTCTACTGCAACATCAATTCTTCCCTGAGCGGAAAGCATAATTACCGGAAGGTTTTCATCAATTTGTTTTATTCTTTTCAAAGTTTCTATGCCATCCAGGCCCGGAAGCATAATGTCCAGTAGTACCAGATCAGGTTTAGAATTTATCTTTCTTAGCATCGCTTCGCTGTTGGGAAATAATTCTACATTGTAGCCCCATTTATCTTTAACCCAAAAAGAAAGCAATTTTGAGATGGATTGCTCATCATCAACGATATATATTAGCTTACTCAAAAGTTACCTCATTCTTTTCAATTTTACTTGTTTTAGGCAATTTTACCAGAAATGTGGTTCCGCTGCCAAGTTCACTTTGAACCGTAATTAAACCTTTATGTAAATCGATAATATGTTTTACAAAAACCAAGCCAACTCCAGATTCAGCGAATTCACCTCGAGGTCTGCTAATTCTGTAAAACTTTTGAAATATATAGGGTAAGTCCCCTTGAGCTATACCAATTCCGGTATCACTAATGATAATTTCAACTTCTCTGAATAGATTATTTACAACGATTTTAACTCTTCCATTTTCACCGGTAAACTTAAGCGCATTATTAACCAATGCATTTATTGCACGAAAAATACTCTCCCTGTCAACTTCTATAAAAATATTTTCCTGCGGATGGTCAAACGAAAGTGCAATTTTTTTCATCGAGGCCAATTGATAATTATCGTCTATTACTTCTTGTATAAGCTTCAAGGAGTCTAATATGGTTTTGTTGATTGCAATTTTTCCGTCTTCCACTCTGGAAGCATCTAAAACATCATTGATTAATTTTGCAAGTCTTTTACCTTCACTCATTATTAAACCGTTAAATTCTCTCTTCATTTCAGCAGGCAGATTTGGATCAGACTCTATCGTTTCGGAAAAACCGATAATTGAAGCGAGAGTTGTTCTAAATTCATGGGAGATATTTGATATAAATTCACTCTTCAACCGGTTAAGTTCATCAATCATCGTTTTCTGTGGTTTGGTTCTGGCTCTCTCAATAGATAATAATCTGTAGCTCTCAATCAACTTTGGTTTCAGCTTTTGAAGCTCAGTTGAGTATTTAAAATTCTCACTTAAATCTTTACAAATACTAATCATCCCCAAAACTTCGCCGTTCTTTGTAACTTTTTTACAATTTATCTCAAAAGGAAAAACTTGTTCATACTTACTGCAAAGGTGTGCCCGGAATTTCACAGAGTTGTTTTTAATCAATGCCTGGTTAATTGAAAAATTTACAATCGCCGAATCCTCTTGCTCAACAATATCATTTAAATGCTTACCTTTTAATTCATGCGGTGAATATTCTAAAAGTTCACTTCCGGTTTTGTTTACAAGAATTATTTTTCCCGAATGATCAGAAATAAATATGAGATCAGGAGAGGTTTCAATTAATTGATTGAAGCTATGCTTCCAATCCTCCAAAATTTTTACTCCATCCTCCGAATTAATTTCTGCCGTTGATAAGGCTCCTGAATTTTCGGACATTTGTTCGAGCCAGTCTTTAACCTGATGGCTTAGGACTGAAAGAATAGAAACGATTTTATCTTTACAATCAGAAGTCAGTCCGGTTTTTTCATCAATAAAAAGAAGTATATAAACAACCTGATTTTTTTCAGAATAGGATATTAATTCATTAATAAATAAATCTGCAGCAGGAATTTTTTTAAATAATTGTTTTACTGAGGATAAGGCACTCACATTATCAGAGTTGATTCCATCCGTAATATAGACATTGAATAATACATCATTCAGCAATTCAAAATCTGCAATTTTTCCTCCCCAGATTTTCAGCACTTTATAACTGTTCTCGTCCAGCTGCAAAATGTAACCTTTGCTGCTTTGACTTAGCTTAGAAATAATGTGGATAGTATTTTCAATTAATTCGTTCATTAATAGATTTTCAATTTCTCAAAAATATACAGAATTATCCGTAAAATTGTAAAAAAATGAAAATAATCAGTTTTGGACACAAAACATTTTAGAAGTTACAATTTGGCTCGGCTAGAATTTCTACTGATTCTGGAGGCTTTCATTTTGCAGTATTTCATAGTATTTCCTTATCAAATCCTCATAATCTCTTGAGTATCCCTCTTTAACTGCCTTATTCAATTCGTCACGAATTTTATTCATTGAATTTGTTGACGATAGATTAAGCTCCGGCGGAAGGTTTCTTGATATCGTTTCACCCGTTCGTGATTCTCTCTCCTTTTCATAATCTCTCTCATTGATAGAACGCTGAGCATCTAACAGTTTACTTAAAATATTTTCCTGCTTCTGAATCAGGTTATCATCCAATTTTTCTCCCCGCATATCTGTAATAACCTCCTGCATTTTTTTTAGGATGTTATCAAGATCAGCCGGAAGTTTTGTTGACTGTCCTGAAACTTTCGCTTCCTGATTAAGCTGCTCAAGAGATTTTTGAATGAGCTGCTGCTGCTGTCCCAGTCTCTGCATTTCAAGCTGCTGCTGAGGATTGAGTCCACCTTGCTGCATCTGCTGTAATTTCTGTGTAAGATTGTTAAGATTCATTTGATCGCCTGACATCTGCTGCAATTGCTGCATGAGAGACATCATACCTCCCTGCCCGCTTCCACCCTGCATCATAGATTCCATCGAACTCTTCATCATCATCGCCGCTTCGTTTAACGATTTCATCGCCTCACCCTGCTGATTTCCTGCGAGCATACCGTTCCTGTTTTTCATCGATTGTACTGATCCATCCATTTGTTTTTTAGCATCACCCAAAGATTTTCCCATCTCCGGAGTGATTGCAAATGTTTTTTGTGAAAGGTCAGACATCTGCTGCATTAAATTATTCAGATTATTTGAGAGATTATTTTCTTTCTTTGCTAATTCATCCAGCATTGATGAATTTGGTTCAAGGCTCTCAGATTCACGCTTTAAATCTTCCTGCTGCTTCGACAATGAAATAATGTTGTCAAGTATTTTCATCATATCTGTAAAAGTCTGCATCTGATTTTGCTGCTGCATCGAGTCTTTCATTTGCTGCATCATTTGCTGCATTTGCTTCATATTCTTTGAAAGCTGCTGCTGATTTTTGCAAGCCTTTTGACTCTGATTCTGCTTCATATCCTGTGAAGCCTGTTCCGATAATTGTTGATTCTGCTGTTGATCAAACTCCTCCATTAACTTTTCCATCTCTTCCTGCGGCATGTCCGGAATTTCACTCATTTTCTTTTCAAGATCCTGCATTTCCTTTTTTAGTTTTTCTAAATCCTTAGTTATTTCATCTTGCTTCTTACTTAGATTTTCATTTTCCTTTTGGTTTGATGGATCACTTTGCTCAGTCTGCTCAGAAAGATTTTCCTGCTTCTCAGTCATCTCTTCAGTACGTTTAAGCAGTTCATCCATTTTTTGCTCAACCTGAATTCGTTTAAGCAAGTTGAGTGTTCTTTCAATACTTTTCTTAAAACGTTCCTCATCCATTTTTAGGTTTTGAAGCTGTTCCTGCGTCATATTTCTGTTCATATCCTTTAAAACATTCTGGAGTTTTTCCATTGCCTTTTTCATCTCATCACTGGTCATTTCATCCATCAGCTTTTGCAGCTCCATATATTTTTCCATCGTTTCTTTTGAAAGCAGATTATTTTCCTGCAGATTCTGTTTCATATCGCCAAGCTGGTCATTTACCTTATCAACTTTATCCTGAAGCTCCTGAAATTTTTCAAGTGCGTTTTCAATTTTCTGTTTCTCTTCCCAGCTTAATTTTTCTTCATCCTTCTTTAATTCCTTATCAATTTCGTCAAGTACTTTTTTCAAATCCTCGGCATCTTTCAGCACTTGCTCAAGCTCTGCTTCACTTTGAACCTGCATTTGATCAGCATTATTAAGAATTTCATCAAGTGATGGAACTCGCACTGTTAATGTTTGAGTTCTTGCAGATTTTGGTCCGCTCACATTATCGTTGTCAAAAATTTCCAGGTAATAAGTAACCACATCATCAACTGCAAGGTACATTTGCGTCAAGTTCCAGATGTAATTGATATTTATTTCTAACTGAGACTTTTCGATCGGAATTTCAATCGAACTGAACTCAGTTTGAGGTTGTTCATACCTCGAAGCAGACAATCTGTAATTCAACATTAATTTTGAAAAACCATAATCATCCGAAGTTTTGGCAACGAGTGAAACTCTGTTATCATTCGCAAGCATAGTATTTTGGTTTGGAGAGAGAAGTTCGATAACGGGGAAAGCATCATAAAGTGCTTTTACCTGATAATTTATCGGGGCAAGATTTTCATTCCCATTTTCATCAATCAATTGGATTTTGTAGCTGTTATCTTTCCTGACTGAAAAACTACCGGAAGCAAACTCTCCGTTAACATTTAGATTAACAATCGGAGAATCAGCGAACTCCAGTTTGGCTTCTTTAATTTTTTTTGTGGATGAAATATTAAAGGAAACTTTACTTCCAATAAGTGCCTGAATATTTCCGTTATCCTTTTGGACAGCTTTGGGAATACGTGAATAAGATGGTGAAATAATCTCAACTTCGAGTGTTCTTACAATTGGTCTGTCTATTACTCGTATTTCAAAATATTCACTCTGAAATCCGTCTGCCTCAGCGAAATACCTGAAAGAACTTTTTACAGAATTTATTTTGAGGAAATAATTTCCTGAGGAGTCCGGCAACAATTCCTGTTTCTGAAAGTCTGCCTCAGCTTCCTTTCGTGAAGCAAGATAAACCGTTTTGGGTTTTGAACCTTTAACTTTAATTGAAATATCTATTCCGTCTCCCTTGGTGATTTCTTTATTTCCCGGAGTAATTTCAAAAATGAATTTGGGCGGCGGAACGAATTCCTGATTAAAATTAATCATACGATAGGAAGCCTCAGTCAATCCCGGCACGAAAAGAATAAGTGTTATACAAATAACCGTTATTGCTGTGAAGTAAGGCAGTATTTTCTTAGCACGACTAAAATTTATTATTGACTGAAAGTTTAAATCCTTTACTCGCTCGTAAACTTTTTTGAATGAGGCTTCTATCAGATTGGAAGAATATAGATTTACCTTTTCATTTTCAGATATAAGCTGCATTGAGTTTAACAACTCATCCTTCACTTCGGGAAAATTAGTTCCTACTTTAACTGCGGCATCGAAATAAACTTCTTTGCGGATAGATCCGATGTATTTAAGAATTGGTTTAACCAGAAAGAAGAAAAGTAATCCAAGTGCAAGCACAATGAAGAGTATAAATAATACTGTTCTGATTGTCGAGTTGAAGTTTGCAATCAACTCAAGGAAAGAATAGAAAGTAAAGTTCAACAGGACTGCAGCAACGAAAGCCTGAATTCCAAAAAGAAGAAATTGCAAATAGTCCTTCCTGATGAAACCTTCCAGCTTCTTTAATAATTCGAGATAATATTTTGATTCAGTTCCCATTTTCTATTGTGATAATGCCCAAACTACAATGTTAGTACCGAATTTTAATGATTCTTCCCTTTTTTCGGGAGGATTATCGTGAACTTCTGCATCTGCCCAGCCATCACTGGGATTGGATTCATAGGTGTAATAAACAGCTAATCTACTATTAACAAAAATACCGAAACCCTGAGGAGAATTTTTATCATGCTCATGAGTTTTTGGCGGACCACTTTCAAATTTATAAAACGAATGATAGAGACCGTAACTAAAAGGAAGTTCAACAAAATCATCCTGTGGAAAAACTTTTTTCATTTCACGGCGAACAGCATTATCAAGTCCGTAATCATCATCAATATAAAGAAAGCCGCCGTTCTCTAAATATGTTCTTAGCCTGTAAACCTCATCCTTTGAGAGAACAATATTCCCGTGTCCTGTCATAAATAAAAATGGATATGAAAAAATTTCGTCGGAAGAAAGATCAACAAATTGATATCTTGCATCAACTTTAATATTTGTGTTCTGCTGGATGAAGTTGAGCAGGTTCACTTCAGCAGATGGATCGTTGTACCAATCACCACCGCCCTGGTATTTTAGTCTTGCGATTTGGAAATCACCCTTCGGCTGGGAATAAATCATTCCACTAAGCAATAACACAAGTATGACTTTTAAATAATCCATTTTAAGTTTTAATTTTGGTTGAAATATATTCGCAGTTAAGTTCAATAGCAATTTATAAATCTGCCACGAACTAAAAATGGGCATTATATTAACACTCTGAAGATTGGAGCAACCGAAATGGCAAAAAAATTCTGGCTTTTCAAATCTGAACCATCAGAATTTTCCTGGGATGACTTAAAGCAAAGTAAAAACCAGACAACTTTCTGGGATGGCGTTAGAAATTACCAGGCAAGAAACTTTCTTCGTGATGAGATTAAGAAAGGCGATGGTGTTTTATTTTATCAAAGCAGTACAGAACCGTTAGCTGTTGTTGGTTACTGCGAAGTTGTGAAAGATGGTTATCCTGATCATACACAATTCGATTCTAAAAGCGATCACTTTGATCCTAAAGCTGATAAGAAAAATCCAACCTGGTTTATGGTTGATATCAAACTAGCAAAAGAATTCAAGAAGCCTGTAACACTTGATTCGATAAAAGCCAATCCCAAATTAAAAAGTATGAAACTCATTCAGCGGGGACAGAGATTATCAATTCAGCCAGTTACAAAAGATGAGTGGGATGAAATTTTGAAGATGGGAAGTTAATTAGAATTGTCACACTGAGCTCGTCGAAGTGTGACGGAGAATTGTCTGTCAGTCTTCGACAAACTCAGACTGACAACGAAAAAAAATCTTGATTTTCGTGGAGCTGATCGGGATCGAACCGACGACCTGTTCGTTGCGAACGAACCGCTCTCCCAACTGAGCTACAGCCCCGAATTAAACGAAGTTAAAATATTTTCTCCATTAAAAAATGAGGGATAACTCCGAATAAAGTATATGATTCTTCAACCACCTGGTATCCGTGCTTTTTATAAAACTCAACAGCGTTACCCCGGGAATGAATTATTATTCGTTTTGCACCTTTTGCCTTAACTATTTTTTCAAGTTCTTTCAGAACCATCGAGCCAATTCCTCTTCCTGCCCAATCTTCTTCAACTGATATTGAACGAATTTGCGCTTCATTCTCAGATATGAAATGAGCTCTTCCGACTCCAATTGGAATTCCATCAATTTCACAAACCATAATTGGAAAGTCATTATTTTCAAGATCATCATGTGCTGTTATTCTCGGCTGATTCCAGGGTGCACGCAAAACTCTCCAGCGAAGTTCCCTGTATCTTTCAAATTCTTCTTCAGTTTGTGGAGGTCTTACAATCATTAATTATCCAGTATATTAATATCGATATCATGATCATCACGATTGAACTATGACAGCGACAAATTTCCTTTACGGTTTAATCTTCCATGCTAAAACCAATCCAGCCAGAAACCAGGTTACACATAGATCAATCACTCCAACAATGGTATAACCAAATGGAAACTTCCACCAGTTCCATTCAACGAAAGGTCCGACAAAACCAGCGAACAATCCGAGCATCATTACGAAAATTACTCTCCGCATAAATCCCGGATTCTGAGCGAGCGTCATCATGAGTAATGCAGCAGCAATGAACGCAGAAATAAAATTGATAAGAAAACTACTTAGCATCGGCATCGCCATTTCCCACTCTGCACCCTGCGGATTGTAAACCATAAAATGAACTAATGGTCCTGCTTTGTGCTGGTCTAACCACTTTTGCATACCTGCATCACTTTGATCTTCAGGTACCCCGGGGTAAAGATAAATTCCCGGTTCCGACATTGACGCTTTCATCTGTTCAATAAGTGCCTGATCATTTATGGTTTTCATATCCATATTATGCCACGGTATTAATGTCCAGGATATAAACATCCAGATGAATACTACAATCGCTGCAAGCAGGGAAGGAATTATTATTTTTTTCATAGTGCCTCCTAAATGATTTTAAATTGAAAGAATTAACTATTCCTCTGAATCTTCTTTTGCCCTATTCAAAATTGCCGGCGGAAGCGACTTAGAAGTTTTTGCTCCAAGTTCTTTAATCTTTTCTACCCGACTAATTAAATTTCCCTTTCCATCCGTCAGTTTATTCATCGCTTTATCATAATTATCTTTAACAGAAATTAATCCTTTACCGACTGTAAGCAAATCCTCAACGAAAGCAGTAAACTTATCAAGCATATCTCCACTTTGTTTGGCTATCTCCAATGCATTTCTATTTTGCTTTTCCTGTCTCCAAATACTTGAAATTGTACGGAGGGTTGCAAGTAAAGTGGATGGACTAACAATAACAATATTCATCTCGAAGGCATCGTTGAAAATTGTCTGGTCATTCTGAACTGCAAGTGCAAATGCGGGTTCAACAGGCATAAACATTAAAACAAAATCCAGACTTTCCAATTGATATAGGTTTTGATAATTCTTCGAGCTTAAACTTTTAATATGAGACCGAATCGAATTTATATGTTCACGTATAGCAAGAGCTTTCTGACTTTCATCATCCGACGAAATGAATTTTTCGTATGCAACCAGCGAAACTTTAGAATCTATTACAATGCTTTTATTTTCCGGCAGCTTAATTATTACATCGGGCTGAAATCTTTTTCCTGATTCTGCAGTCAGACTTTCCTGAACAACATACTCTCTTCCCTTAACCAATCCGGATTTTTCAAGAATGCTTTCAAGTATAAATTCTCCCCAGTTGCCCTGAGTTTTACTCTGTCCTTTTAATGCTTCTGTCAGATTTTTTGCTTCCTGAGTTATTTGCTGGTTCATATCCTTCAGCATCGAAAGCTGTTCGCGCAAAGATGCATGTCCCCTGATACTTTCTTTGTTGGTTTCTTCAACTTTGCTTTGAAATTCGGTGATTCTTTCTTTAAGTGGATTTAGTATTTCCTGAAGATTAGTTTTGCTCTGCTTTGAGAACTCATCAGATTTTTCTTTGAAGATTCTATTGGCAAGATTTTCAAATTCCTTGGTGAACTTTTGCTGAAGTTCTTCAATCTCAGCTTTTTGTTCGGATAATTTTGTTTGAAGATTTGAGTAGTCAGATTTTAATGATGAATTCTCTGAAGTAAGCTTCTCAGATTTTTCTCTTTCATTTTTTAATTCTAACTGAAGAGAAGTCTTATCGCTTTCAATTAATTTAATTCGCTCAGAAAATTTTCCTGCTTCTATTTTGAGTGAATTGATTTCTTCATTAAGTCTGTTTACTTCTTCAATCGGAATTGTTCTCTTGCTCTTCAGAAAGAAGAAGGCAATTACAAAACCAACAAGCAAACCAATTACCAGAAATAAAATTTCCATATTACTTTCTTTTTATTTAATCTCAATAGAACACAGATTATTAAGATCTGCGCTGATGTTCTCAATCTGCGAAATCAGCGTTCTATTTCCTTATTCTAAAATACCAACAACCTTCTCAACTTCTTCTAAAATCTCACAGGATTTGACAAGTGCTTTCATCTTGTTATGATCAGGATAAAGCGGACGATCGATATCCAGAAAATCAACATGCTTACGAATAACTTCTTTTGCTTTTGCAACGCCTTTGCCAGTTGTATGATCACGAAAATCCAACGCTTGCGCAGCAGCCATAAATTCAATTCCAAGAATTCCATAAGCGTTATCGATAATTTGCTGATTCTTGAGTGCAGTATTCATTCCCATCGAAACAAAATCTTCCTGATCCGCAGCCGCAGGAATAGATTGTATTGAAGCCGGAGCAGATAAAATTCTTTGTTCAACAATTAAAGTATCTGCTGTGTATTGACTCAGCATCAACCCTGAGAACATTCCCGCACCTTTTGTAAGAAATGCTGGAAGTCCGACACTCAATGCAGGATTATTTAATCTGTTCAACCTTCGTTCAGATAAAACACTTACCATTGTAACCGCTGCGCTAATCATATCCATCGGAAGTGAAACTGGAGATCCCTGAAAATTCGCACCTGTTAGAGTTATTCTGTCTTCAGGTATGAAGATCGGATTATCTCCAACACCATTTAGTTCAATTTCAACTTGTGATTTTGCATAAGCAACTGCATCGTGTGCTGCACCGATAACTTGCGGAGTTGAACGCATCGAATATGCATCCTGAACTTTTATTTTCAGTTTACCCGTGAGTAGATCGCTTCCTTCAATACATTTTTTAATTGCCTGTGAACTACGAACAGCTCCTGAAAATCCTCTTAGTTTATGAAGTCGCACATCGTAAGGTTTCATATTTGCAAGAAGAGCTTCAAGTGACATTGCACAAGCAATCTCCGCTTGCTTTAACCAGCGATTGATATCGAACAATTGTAATGCACCGATTGCAGTCATAAAATTTGAACCATTAATTGTGGCAAGTCCGTCACGTGCCTGAAGCCCGGGAACTTCTATTCCCGCTTTCTCAAATGCAACATTTCCCGGGAGTCTTTCCCCTTTGTAAAAAGCCTCACCTTCTCCCATCATCAGCAAAGCAATTTGCGACATTGGCGCTAAGTCACCGCAAGCACCAACAGAACCTTTCTCGCAAACCACAGGAATGCAATCTTTGTTCAGCATTTCAACGAGTGTTAAAGTTATTTCGGGTCTGCATCCTGAATTTCCGTGAGCGTGAACATTTATTCTTCCTGCAATTGCACCTCGAACATGTTCAATAGGCATTGGATCACCAATACCAGCCGCGTGGTTGTAAATAAGATACCTCTGAAAATCTTTTACCTGATCGTCATTCAACACAACTTCAGAAAATTCTCCGATGCCGGTATTAACTCCGTACATTATTTCGTTAGCCTTGATTTTTTCCTCGAGCATTACACGGCAGGTTTTTATTCTTTCGAGTGAGTCTTTGCTGAGTTCTACCTGTTCTTTGTTTCTTGCGATGCGGACTAATTTTTCAACTGTTAATCCTGATCCGTTAAGTATGATAGACATTTATTCCTTCCAGAAAAAGATGATGAATTGTGAAAGTAAAATTAACCAATAGGTATGAGAAATCAGAGGAGGAAAAGTGAAGGTAGTGTTTAGATCTCCATTTATAGAAGTGAAATATTTGGAAATGACTAAAAAATTATAATCAATTATGATCTAATAATTTTAATTATTTTATCAATTACTTCATCAAGTTTTTGTTTCTTGACAGAACCCTTTTTATCAATGATAACATTTGAATCAGCGGTAAAGAGTCTATTGGTTCGGATGTACGAATCTTTGTTTATTGAACCACTACTAAAATCATTATTTAATAAAGTTATAATATAATTATCAGATCTTGGTTGAGAAGTTATCATACATAAAATCACATCGTCTCCTGACAATTTTGTGATCACAAGAGCAGGTCTTTTTTTCGGTTGTAGAGATGGATCAGAAAATGGGAATGGAACAGTGACAACATCCCCCTTTATAAATGAGCCCAAGCCTCATCCTCCTCAGGAGAATCCCATTCCTTCCTTAAAGCACTTTCTGATAATTTCATTATGTTTGCTAACTCAACTCGATCTTCCCATAGTTTCTCAATAGAAAGATCAGGACTTAAATCAATAAATTCATCTCCGCTTGCAGTTAGAGAGTCTGCAACATTGAAAATACAAATCGTTGCGTTAGTTGTTCCCAGAAGGAAATGAGAGTTTAAATAAGGTTTTGTGTAATCAACTAATGAGTTCATGATTCTATTTTTTTCTTAAATTTTTCAATATTTTCACTCAGTACTCTTGTAATATCTTCAATCTTTTGTGGAGTAACAATAATCCTTGCTATACATTTTGCATTAAGTTGCTTAATATTCTTTAACTGTTCAATTCTTTCTTCCTCAGTTCCCAATATAGGTTGTTGTAATATTTGATAAAACGTTAGTATAAAATGGTCTTTCTGATGTTGAACAACAAAACTATCAGAAAAATGTGATTCTATGTCTTCCGGAACTTGATAATTTATTTTTATAGAAACACCTTCTTCTTTGATCTTTTCAGATTCCATTAGTTTCCTTTTAAATGTATTTAATGCTTTCGAAATTAAAATTAAAATTAGCCAAATGCTATGCCATATATCATATAATATTAGCTATTGAATCATATGCAGTATAATGAAGCAAATCATTATGTTATTTGTTCAATAGTGAGAAAATCAAACAAAACTCCCCAATTCTTAATTCCATCTGTAAATTCTACTTCTTTTATTTAGGCTAATTCGTGAAAACGAATATGGCTCATTTGTATTTAGACTTAGCTTATTTGATAATCAAGTTGCTGTCAATCGTAAATTTGTCGCTTTGGGCTATCTGATCATATCTGCATAGTGCTTCGTTTATCCAAATGTCTTCAACATCACCTGACTCTTCAGTCTCTAAACTCTCCAGAAGTTTAAATGTAACCATAGCTCTTTCTCTTGGAGATAGCTTAAGTAATTCTGATTCCAAAGATTTTAGATCCATATCTGCCTCATTAATTTTACCCAAATATAAACGATGACAATCAAACGATCAATTGGTTAATAAAAAACTAATACTTCGCAATTAGCTTATTAATCTTCTCCGAATTTTCTTTGTTCGCCCGAAACTTGAAAACGACATTATCGTGGTCGTATTTGACCGAAGTCACTTCTGCAAGGTCGTGGATTTGTGAAGCGAGTTTTGTCTGTTCAATTCCGAGAGTTAATTCCTGCTCAATAAAAGAATCTTTGATGACATTGTCTATTGACTTAACTAATGAAGTAATATTAATTCCTTTCATAGCCGAGATAATCACACTGCCCGGAAATTTATTTCTTACATATTCGATAATGCTTTTATCGGTTACTGAATCCACTTTGTTAAAAACTTTTATTTCTTTTTTATGCTGACTCCCAAAATCCTTCAAAGTTTCTTCAACTACTCTCAAATGATCTTCATAATAGGGATGAGACAGATCAATCATATGAAGAATAATATCTGATTCCCGGACTTCATTAAGTGTACTTTTAAATGACGCAACCAGATGTGCCGGTAGTTTTCTTATAAATCCGACCGTATCGCTTACAAGAATTTTTTCTTTGTCGAAATTAATAGTTCGAGTAGTTGAATCAAGCGTAGCAAATAGTTTATCTTCAGCAAAAACATCCGCTTTAGTGAGAAGGTTGAACAAAGTTGATTTACCTGCATTTGTGTAACCAGCAATTGAAATTCTAATAAAATCTTTTCTGCCTTTACTCTGAGTTTGTCGCTGCGATTCAATATCCTTTAATTTTTCTTTTAAATGACTGATGCGTGTTCTTATCATTCTTCGGTCAGTTTCAATCTGTGTTTCACCGGGACCTTTTGTTCCGATTCCGCCGTACTGTTTTGAAAGGTGTGTCCACGCACGTGTTAATCTTGGCAGCATATATTCAAGCTGAGCAAGTTCGACCTGAGTTTTTGCTTCTTTGGTTTTTGCACGAAGAGCAAAGATATCGAGTATCAATCCGCTTCTGTCAATTATCTTCCGGTTAAAAAGTCTTTCAAGATTTCTTACCTGAACCGGAGTCAGATCATCGTCAGAGATAACGAGATCTATTTCATTCAGCTCAACAAGCTGAGCTAACTCTTCTGCTTTTCCTTTGCCGATATAGAACGCCGGATCAATGCTGGATTTTGATTGAATAATTTTAAATATCGAATCAGCACCTGCAGTATCAGCAAGTTCCTCAAGCTCGGAAAGATGTTCTTCAACCAACTCACGATTGACGTGTCTTGTTTGAACAGCAACGAGCATTGCACGTTCTTTTAACTTATTTATAAGCTCAATCATTTTTGAATACTAAATATATTTTATACTTTATATTACAGCATGGCTGCATGAATGTCCGCCTTTGACGAGACCTCGCTTTGCGGGCATGGTTGCCTGATTAAAAAATTTCATGCTGTCATGCACACATGCAATCATGCATTCATACACTCATGCACCGGTCTGGAAACCGATCATTTCTTTCTTAGCGTTGCGTGCGATGGTCATCTCAACTAACGCAAGTAATATTGCAATCCACACAAAATATCTCCACAGCTCGGAACCAAATCTCGCCTGCAAAATCATCTGGCCAGGATTATCATTTTTATCAATTCTTATATGTTTGCCGCTAAAATTTATTTTTTCAAGATACTCCTCAAACTCACCTGCATCAATATACTCTGTAACAGATTCAGCTGGATCTGTATTAACACTACTCATGGTTAAAAGTTTTTCACCGGAAAAGAATTTATAATTACCGGCAGTTGAGGTCGAACTATATGAAATAAAATCCGATCTCTGGTTTTCATTCAGGGTAATTAAATCCTCTCTGTTATCAGGTCTTACAATTTTAATTTGTGGAAGGTTTCTCTCCGATACATTAACATTTATCGTTTCGCCTGCCAGAAAATTTGCATCGCTTATATTTTTTGTTGAAAGGTACATTACAGATTTGGTAACCAACGGAGCAAAGATGCTTTTAATCGGAAAATCACTCCACGAAAAAACAGGTGAACTGCTGAACAATAAAATTTTTCCTCCACTAACAGAATACTGACTTAAAAAACTGCTTTCATCTTCCAGACTTATAATTCTTTTTCCTTTTCCTGCAGGATTAATTTTGTAGTAGGAATAAAAATCGGGCGACTCAACTTGCTTTTTCTTTTCATCAACAAAAATATTTTCAAAAACCGGATGATTAAAATCAATTTCGTTAAACTGGATTGACTGTCCTCTTTCAGTTTTTACGAAACTTCCTGCCGACGCGATTCCAATTGTGCTTAATGAATTGTTAAAACCTGTTGGATTAGTTTCAGAAGACGGAAAAATTATTATTCCTTTACCCGAACTCAGGAATTGGTTCACCTTTTCCCTCGCATTCTCAAAATTGCTGCTCACTATAATCATCACTTGAAAATTATTTAGCTGAGTGCCGGAGATCTGCTCGGTTTTTTTTACCGTCACATCAAAATAGCCCTGATCTGAAACTGATTTCAATGCTGCTTCTATAAGTTTTGTATCGCTTAAATTATCAGCAAGAATCAGCACGGGAATTTTTTCAGGTATAAAGAAAGATGTATACTTTTTATTATCCTCCAGCAAATCATCTTCTTCAATTTCGACAAGAGCTTCATTGTAACTGAAGGTTTTTGCGGAAGCTTCAAGGTTTGCAGTTTTCGATTCACCCGGATTCAGATTCAAGCTCTGCTGCGCCAATCTTTCTCCATTAATAAAAAGAGAAACTACGAGGTTGTCTTTCGCTCTGTCTGAATAATTTTTAATTGTTGCATCAAACTTTACAGATTTATCCTTTTCAAAGATCTGCGTGTTTATTTTCAGGTTGTCAATTCCAAAGTTGGAAACTTCCTTGCCACCGTAATTGAAAGAATACAAACGCACCTGCTCGCCAAGCTGTTCTTTTAAATCTGTAATTTCATTTTCGTTGGCAAGTCTGCCCTTCTGAAAATCAGTGAAGAGATAAATTTCCTTATTGAAATTTTTTGCATTCCCGATAACCTGCACTGCTTTTATGATCGCACTATTCAGCTTGTTGCTGGTAAAAGAAATAGCGGATGAATTAACTTCATCTCTGAACTTAGTCAGGTTCGATGTCATTTCAATTTCATCCGGCTGATGAGAGACAAGTATCAATCCAAATTCATCTCCTTCTTCAAATTGATCCAGAATATCTTTTATGGATTCCTTTGCCTGGTTGAAATAAGAACCTTCCTGATCAATTACAGACATGCTGAAAGTATCATCCAGAATAAAAACTGCTGTGGTTTTTGCAGCCGAAGTAGTTCCGCCGACTGAAACTCCGACCAGTGTTGGTCTTGCAAATGCTGTTACAATACAAAGAATGATTAAAACTCTTAACGCCAGCAGCAGCCATTGCTTCAATTTTATTTTTCTGATTTTATTTTTCTGAAGTTCTTTCAAAAATTGCAAAGTGCTGAACTCAATTTTTTTCAGCTTCCTCAGATTCAGCAAGTGAATTATGATTGGAATTGATGCAGCTAAAAGTCCAAATAATATCGCCGGATTAAGAAACGTCATTCAGTTAATTTCAATAGTGATTTAATTTTTCATGTTGAAAATAGCAATATGCAAATCGTTAAACCATACAGGATTTTTGCACTCGGTTTTAATTTTGCCGTTGGGATTTCATCAAGCGAGTGATATTATTGCACCTGATTTCATTTTAATTAGAAAAACAAATGGGCGAAATACTTAAAAAGCGTTTAAAGCAGAAGAAGTTCAGCAGTGTTGAACAGGAAGGATTGCTTAGTCTGTTCATCGCTTCAAATTACCTTCATTCTAAACTTGATGCAATTTGCTGTGGATTCAAAATTACTCTGGCACAATTTAATGTTCTGAGAATTTTAAAAGGGGTTCACCCAAACGGATATCCACGAGGAGAAATAATCAGAAGGATGGTTGAACCGTCACCTGATGTAACACGATTGATTGACAGGTTGATTAAAGAAGGACTGGTGGAAAGATTCTATTCAGATGAAGACAGAAGACTATCGCTTGCACGAATTACGAAAAAAGGAATCAACCTTCTTACAAAGATCAATCCGGAAGTGGATAAATTTATTTCTGATTATTCTTCTTCACTCAACAAATCTGAGAAAGAAATGCTTTCGAACATTTGTGAGAAATTGTATGCGAATGATTTGAAACTGTAAGATCTACTTCGGCTTAATCATATTCTCTGGCTTGAGTATATCATCAAGCTCAGATTTTGACAAAAGCTTTTTCTCAAGTACCAATTCATAAACACCTCTATTCGTTTCGAGTGCTTCTTTGGCAAGCTTCGTTGATGTTTCATATCCTAGAACCGGATTAAGCGCAGTAACAAGTCCGATGCTGTTTTCAACAAGCGATCTGCATCTTTC
>DATIJX010000211.1:0-8267 GCA_035478175.1 Ignavibacteriaceae bacterium | reverse complement strand
CAGTAAGAGCCGATAATGGAAACCACAGAGTAGTTTATTTTGGTTTTGCGTTTGAACAACTTAATGATGTTACTATTGCTGATACTTTAGTCAGAAGATCAGTCCAATGGCTAACTGATGGCATTGTGCTAGATAATCCTCGTGATGAATCTATGATCACATCATTCAATCTTGAGCAAAACTATCCGAATCCATTTAACCCGGCAACAACTATTGCCTACTCAATCCCTAAAGAAGCACAAGTTAGCTTAAAAATTTATGATGTGATGGGAAGAGAAGTTGTTGAACTTGTAAATGGCAAGCAATCATCAGGTTCTTACAACGTAGAGTTTGATGCATCATCACTTGCTTCAGGAACTTACTTCTATAAGCTGACTGCCGGTGAATTTGTTTCCGTAAAGAAAATGGTATTGCTCAAGTGAAATTTAGGATTTCAAAAAAGGTACATCCGTTTGATGTGCCTTTTTTAAATTATTAAACAAGAATATATGATGTTAAAAAATTTTAGGTATATCTATGAAATTATTCTTTAATAAATATTTTGTTATAATTTTATTTTTATTAACGCCGTTAGTATATGCACAGGAAATACAAATAATAACTCACGGCATGACCAAGTATGAACCACTTGGGACATTAGAAATCGTTATTGATTTTGAAGTGGTAAATATCTCTCCATTTGAACAAATCGTATTTGAGGTTAGAACTCTCGAGAATTTACCTTCAGGTTGGGAATCGTCTCTCTGTTTTGGTGAATTATGTTTTGCTCCATTTGTGGATAGTGTAGCTACAACACCGGACTTTCAAACTCCACCCGTACAACCGGGCGACACGCTTAAAACCTCTATTCACGTTTTCACTGATCAGGTTACTGTTGGAACCGGATATGTTCAGATTGAAGTTGGTACTTTTAGAAATCCAGAGGACAGGTTTGTGCTCGATTTTACTGCAACCACAGATCCTGCCGTTAGTGTAAATGAAAATAATCTTTTCAACACATATTATCTTTTTCAGAATTATCCCAATCCTTTCAATCCTTCAACCAGAATAAATTATAATGTTGGAGAACCGGGATTAGTTCAGTTAAAAGTTTATAATATACTTGGCGTCGAGGTTGCAACTCTCGTGAATGAACAGCAGAACTCAGGCAATTATACAGTAGGCTTTAATGCTGCAAAACTTTCGAGTGGTGTCTATTTTTATTCGTTGTCAGTAAACAACTTCACACAAACCCGAAAAATGATCCTGGAGAAATAAATGAAAACATTAACAATTTTTCTTTTACTCGTTATTATTTCTTTCCCTCTTTTCTCACAGGGTGAAGCGGAAGGTATACGTAAAGGACCAAACTTTAAAGTAGAAAACCTTGATGGTGAAACAGTCGAGTTAAACAATGAAGTTGGTGAAGGTCCTATATTACTCAGCTTTTGGGCTACTTGGTGCAAGCCTTGCATTGAGGAGCTTGCTGAGTACAAAAAGATTTACAAGGATTATAAGGATAAAGGATTTAAAATGTTTGCTATCTCGACTGATGATGAAAGAACAGTTGCGAAAGTTAAGCCGTTTGTTAAATCCAAAGGATTTGATTTTCCGGTATTACTGGATACTAACTCGGATATTTCAAGATTATATTATGCACAATCGGTTCCTTATTCAGTTATCCTGGATAAAAAGGGGATGATAATTTATTCTCACCTTGGTTATATGAAAGGTGATGAAGTAAAAGTAAAGGAAATTATTTCATCCGAAATTAATAAATAATTATAGCCCCCGGATTTTGGGTCTGTTGCATAACTCTGAAATTAAAATTTATAAATCCTCTACGAGGATTAATTCTGTTTTGGACTTCTTGCTTTACAATAATCTGACCTCTACGAGGTCAAAAACTATTAAGGAACATCGTAGATGTTCAATTTTTGTGATAGAGGAATAAGTAAAGTAAAACAGATCCTCGTACCTGCCTGCCGGCAGGCAGGGAGGATCAATAAAAACATTTATGCAACAGACCCTTTTTGCCGGGGGTTTTTTATGAAAACTACTCCTACAATGATGATTTTATGCAAACAAAATGCAAATCGCTCTTCAATTATTAATCAAAAAATTCTTTCGGTTTAAATCAAATGAAAAAATATTTTTCTGCACTATTCTCTTCACTAACAATATTACTATTTTTTATATCTGATTCACCGGTTCTTGCTCAAAGTGAATCATCCGGGCTTACGTGGCCGCAGGGATTGGGATTCGCTAACCGCCTTGAATATTCTTATAATGTTGAAAGTGAGACTGAGATATTAGAGAACTGGTTGAACCTCGATTATTCGTTTGGAATGTTTTCTGCGGGATTGAGATTCGAAGTATTTCAACCAAATGATCCCGATCCATCAATAAGCCGGGGAAAGGAAAACTATGCGGGAATAGATTATAAATATTTCAAGGCTGATATTGGTGAAAGAAATGAGGGTTTGGAAATTATAGGAGGAAATTATTATACATTGTTCGGCCGGGGAATGGTGCTTAAAAGTTATGAAGACCGTGCGATAAGAATAGATAATAATTTATTGGGTTTGAGAGCAGTAGGCAAGTACGCTGGATTTGTTTTAACTGGACTTACTGGTTCAGCCGCAAATGCAAATAATGAAAGACTTGACATTCTCCACGCAGCAGATCTTGAATACCGTGGATGGAAACCAGTCAAAGCCGGATTATCTGTTGCATCAAATCTTCCGGCATCTAATGATGCAGCGAGAACAACTCTTGCATCATTGAGACTACTTCCAAGCTTTTGGGATATTGATATTTATGGAGAATACACAGCAAAGTTTAATGAAGATATAAAGCAAAATATTTTTAATAGCTCAGAATCTATTATAGGTCAGGGTATTTACGGAAACCTGAATTATTATCTCGGTTCTCTTTCATTACTCGGTGAATATAAATACTATGATAACATCGCGTTCACATCACAGGACGGAACAATCTTTTATAATACACCACCGTCTGTAAGACTTGAGTATACTTACGTTCTGCCAAACAGGCACCCATCTCCATTGAACCAGGCGAATGAACAAGGTTTTCAGATTGCTGCAGGTTACGATTTGAGTGAAGATACTTATTTAACCGGTGCTTATACACAAACTAAATCACTTCCTTCAAGTTCATACTATCAGAGAGTGAATCAAATAGACATTCCTATCAGTACACAGTTAGAAGAAATATATGTAACCGGTGAGCACGATTGGAGTGAAAGTTTTACAACCATTTTAGCATTTGCTTATAATGAAGAGCTTGCAACTAATACAAAAAATATCACACCAATTCTTGAAAGCAGATTTTACTTTGGTGAGGTAAACACAATAAAGGTAGTACTTGAACATCAGCACGTAACAGACAGATCAACCACAGAAGAATATTATTCGAATGTTCTTAATATTGAATACTTAAGATCTCCGAGTTTCAGTATTGCAGTCGTTGCCGAAGTGCAAACTAAAGAGCCAGAGTCAGATCGAACAGTAAGAAAATTTTGGGGATTTGTTCAAGCCGGTTATAAAATCGGAGGACATTCAGATATCAGTTTACTCGTGGGTACGCGTCAGGCTGGTAATATATGTATCGGTGGTGTTTGCAGATACGAACCAGCATTTCAAGGTGTTGAATTAAAATTATTAACCAGGTTATAGCGGGAATGACCTTCAAAGTTCAAAAAAATAGTTGCTATGGCAAAATTATTGTAGGAGTAGATATTTTAAAAAAAAGTTGATTTTATTAATAATTTTTGTAAGGTTACGTATGACATTTAAATTTCTTATAAAAAACGGAGGTTTATGACAGTTCTTTACACTTTCCTTAATACAAATGTATCTATCTATTTATTAATTCACGGGTTGTCATGATTTTCCACCGGTTTTGTCCGTCGGTGGAAATTAGCAGCTTAACGCTCACTTTTCAATTTAATAGTTGTTCGTGCTGGCGTTAAAATATTTATATAATTAATAACATCAGGACTTAAAAAAATGAAATCATCAATTCAATCATCATTATCCAATAATTTAGGAGAGAGAAATGATTAAACGAATCACCATGTTGTTGCTGTTTTTATCGTTACCATCTCTGTTGTTGGCCCAAGGAAGAATCAGTGGAAAGGTAACCGACCTTGAAACGGGTGAACCTCTCATAGGTGCAAACGTTCTTGTTGTCGGAACCTCCTATGGTGCGGCCACAGATGTTAACGGTGAATACTTAATTATTAACCTTTCGGCAGGAACCGTTGAGGTTAAGTGCTCCTACATCGGGTATCAGTCAATTACTCAATCTGATGTGCGGGTAACTACAGGCTTAACCAACGAGCTTGATTTTCAATTGCCTGCTGAAGGAGTTTCCGTTGCGGATGTTGTAGTTATTGCTGAAAGACCTCTTATTCAGAAGGATAACACAAACAAGATCAGAACTACAACAAGCGACGATATAGACATTCTGCCGGTTAGAGGTGTTGACAATATTATAGCTCTTACCGCAGGTGTTGTTCAGGAAGCGGATGCAATTTTCATCAGAGGCGGCAGACAGGATGAAGTTGGCTTCTACCTCGAAGGTGCAAACATTAAAAATCCTGAACTTGGCGGTCGCGCTGTAACAATACCACAGGATGCACTTGAAGAAATTCAGGTTCAGGCTGGTGGTTATACAGCAGAATTTGGCGGAGCGAATGCTGGCATTATACGTCAGCAATTAAAAAGCGGCGCTAATATGTTTAACGCAAGTTTCGAGTTCATCACTGATAATATCACCTTTAAGAGCAAAGATGATATCTTTGATGGAGAACAGAGATTGGGTACTACCTGGTTTGGTTACAACGAAATGAGCGGCGTAATTAGCGGACCAATTGTAGATCCTCGTTACAGGTTCTTCTTAAACGTAAACTATGTTTATAACAGGGATTTAAATCCGCAGCCATGGCCCGGAATAAATTTGGGAAATGTTGTTGACGCGGTATCTAAAGATTCTGTTATGCTTAATTATGCTGCCGGTCCGGTTAATAATAACTCCCGCGATGTATTGTCTTATGCAGGAACATTAACATTCGATTTCAGCCCTGTTTCTTTAAGACTTGCAGGAACTTTTTCTGATTTAAGACAGGATGTAATCAATAATGCTGAATCAAGAAACACCACTCCGATTTTAAGTCTTTTCAATCCAAGAGTTGGAGAAAGAGATCTTAGTAATGGAAGTTTTAGTGCTAAAATAACACACGTCGTTTCTCCGCAAGTTTTTTATGAAGTAATCGGCGGATATTATCTTGAAGACTTAGAAGACTATGACCAATACCTGAAGGAAGATTACTGGAGTTATGGAGACAGCCTTGCTAACGCAAATGCCGGATGGGTTTGGGAAAGATCTCAAAAAGATATTGACGGTGGAAAAATTGGAAGATATCAAACCCCAACCATACGCAACGTTTTAGGTTTTGGATTTAACGGTTTCGGCGAAGTGCCGGTTAATTATCAAAAAAGAGATAGAAAAGGCTTAAACTTTAGCGCTGCTATGACTTATTTTGCAGGCAAGCATCATACATTTAAATTCGGCGGTGAGTATCAGCAATATACATTAAGAAGATGGACTATTGCCGGGCAGGATGATCTGGCTAGCTTGCTTGCTTCAAGGTTAGAAGCAAACCCCAACGCAAATGTTGATGAAATTAAAAGAAGCTTGCTGATTTCAAATGGTGTTAATAATTATGGATACGATGTATATGGTAATGAGATTGACGATGATTACGACGATCCTCTTACTTCATATCAAGATGGGGAATATTTTGGTGCTCATCAGCCAGTCTTCATTGGTGCTTATATTCAGGACAGAATAGACTTTAATGATATTATAATTAATGCAGGTTTAAGATTTGATTATTTTGATGTAGACAATTATGAATTAGTAGATCCGGCGCTACCCGATGCCGGAATGGATGCTCAAAGCGGAGAATTTATACCAGAAGGTTGGCAAAAATCTGCAACAACCCAGTATCTTAGCCCACGTCTTGGTATTTCATTCCCTGTAACTGATAATACAGTCTTTCATGCTCAGTATGGTCAGTTTGTGCAGCAGTCAAGACTGCTTGATATTTACCAGGGATATTACAGAACCAGCTTCGAAATAAAAGGCGGTTTCTTTATTCCAAGCCCGGTTGGTAAAGGCATTGACCCTTCAAGAACAACTCAGTATGAAATTGGTTTCACTCAGTTGATTGCGGAATTCTTATCCTTTGACATAACAATGTATTATAAGGATGTTAAGGATCAGGTTGTGTTCATATCCCAGGATACTGATCCGAACTCTTCATTTCAATCTTATAGTACGCTTGCAAATGGCGACTTTGCTACAACAAAAGGTATAGAGCTTACTTTTAACATGCGCAGGTATCAGAGAATTGCTGGAAACGCCTCAGTAGCTTTTCAGGATGCTCGTGGAACCGGTTCATTCCCGAATTCAAACAGAGGTATCGTAGGAGCCCCGCTTGAAAATAGAGCTTTTGTTCCTCAATATGTATCACCTCTTGTTTTCAATAACTCTGTAAGAGGTAATATCAATTTAGATTACAGATTTGGACCCAATGATGGACCTGGGGTTCTCAATGACTTTGGTATATCCATGCTTGCAGTATTTACCAGCGGACATCCGTACACAAAGGGTACAGGAGGATCTGACCTTGAAGGAGACGCTCGTAACCGAACTCCTATTGAACCATTGAATTCCTCCAGCACTCCTTCTACTTTCCAGGTAGATCTCGGTATTGATAAAACCATCACTATATACGATCGGCTAGCAGCTAGTATCTATTTAAGAGTTACGAATTTGTTCGATGCAGCAAATGTTGAAAACGTATTCTTAAGAACCGGCTCAGCTACGGATGATGGATTCATATCCGATCCTGCACTGAGAGCACAATTGTTGGAAACATACGGAGCTCAATATGAAGACGTATATAGAGCTATAAATATTGATTATGCCGAGCAATGGCGGAACGCTGCAGGCGGCGGAATACTCGGAGATCTCAATCCATACTTTTATGGTCCGCCAAGATCGATTATCCTTGGCTTTAAATTGTCATACTAACTTAATATGTATTATTTATTAAGAAGGAGTTTAGAAATATGAATCTCAAATCAATCAAATACCTGAGTATATTTTTATTGCTCGTAGCTTTTGCTTTTATGGATTTAAGAGCTGAAGGCGGCGATAAGAAAAGTAATACTCTAACTAAGATTACAGGCTCTCCTGTATACAAAAAATTCAATATAAACAGAATATCGACTTACTTTAAGAATGATGGTGAGTCTGATATTAACCCCAACGGTAATTCCGGATTTGAATATCCGAGAAGAAGTGGTAAAACTGCCATATTCCAGGCAGGCCTGGTATGGGGTGGAAAAGTAGGCGGGCAAATACGTGTTGGTGGTTCTTCTTACCGTCAAAGTACTGTTCCAGGTAAAATTTTAAATAGCGGAGTACCTGCTGAGCAATTAATTGGAGAAGATCCTAACCTCGACAATGTTAGAAATTTCAGGGTTAGACCTGATTATCTGACGGGAAGCGTACAAGCCGAAGTTGACGATGGCGAAGGTAGTGAATCCGAAGTTCGTGCTGCTTATGAGAGAGACTGGATGGATTGGCCTGCTGCTGACGGAGCCCCATTTACAGATGTTGATGGCGATGGTTTTTATAACCCTGCTGTTGATATTCCGGGCGTTCCTGGCGCTGACCAGACAATATGGTTCGTATGTAATGATACTGATCCAAATCAATCCCTGTTTTTGGCAGGTGCTAATCCAATGGGTATCGAAGAACAGGTAACAGTTTGGGGATACAATTCTGCCGGACCATTAGGCAGTATGTTGTTCAGAAAATTCAAGCTCATTAACAAGAGTAATACGGACATTGAAGATATGTATGTCACGATGTGGAATGACCCGGATCTTGGAGATGCAACAAATGACTTCGCTGGCTGCGATACAGTTCTCAGCATGACTTTTGTTTACAATGCAGATCCCACTGATGCAATTTACGGAGATAAACCTGCAGCGGCTGGGTTTGACTTTTTCCAGGGACCAATTGTTGACGGTGAACCCACCGATACAGCAATATTTAATGGTCAATATGTGGTCGGGAAGAAAAACTTGGGAATGACTGCTCATTATTTCTACATCAACCCCGATGCAGTTTACAGAGATCCTACTCAGGGTCAGTATCAGGGAAGTCTGGAATGGTATAACTTTATG
>DATIJX010000210.1:0-4448 GCA_035478175.1 Ignavibacteriaceae bacterium | reverse complement strand
TAATGATGAGAATACACTCTGATTGTGCAGAAACGGGGTATTCTGTAAGTCGGCTTTCCGGCATTACACTAAACATTTTATCACCAGCTTTTTAACTGGCAAAGATTCTTTGGTCATTATTCCCGGCATATGAACATCTTCGGGAAAGAAAATTGCGAACATTCCCGCAGAAACTTTCGTGAATGATTTATCACCGGTGAAAAATACGATATCATTTTCTTCTTTGTATGGTTCAAGTACTTTTTGTACGCCTAGTGGTGCGTAACCCATCAACTCTTCGCCACTAATTACGTACTGAACGTCAATATATTTTTTATGAGCTTCGAGTTTTCCTTCAGACTCTGATTTGGTTTTGTATTCGCTGACTAATGCAAAAATATTTTCGCCATCAATTTCATATTTGCCCGACCCTAAATTTTTCAGATCGGTTTGTGTGATGTAGTCAAATGACTTTTTAATTCGCTCGCCAAGGTTCTTATAAATGGTTGCATTTTCAATTTTATCGATTATCATTTAACTCTTAATTATCTGTTGAGGATGAATTTTGATCAGCAAAAATAAAACGGTCTGAATCAAATCAAAATTTATTAATGAGGCTCAGTGCTGAAAATCATATCACATTCTGTAATTATTTATATTTGAATCAAAAATTGGAGATAAAATGGCAAAAGATTCATCATTCGATATAGTTTCCGAAATAGATTTCCAGGAAGCGGATAACGCCGTAAACCAGGCAATCAAGGAAATTCGTCAAAGATATGATTTAAAGGATTCAGCAACAGAACTTGAGCTGAACAAAAAGGATAAGCTGATTAATCTCAACACAAAAGATGATTACTCACGTAAGCAGTCAATAGATATTCTTCAAACAAAATTTATAAAACGCGGCTTATCCATAAAAGTGATGAAGCTGGAAGAACCCGAACCGGCAGCCAGCGGAAGATTGAGACAGAAAATTTCTCTGCAGAGCGGAATATCTAAAGACAATGCAAAGAAGATTACAAAGATGATAAAAGAGCTTGGACTGAAAGTTAATGCGCAGATAATGGATGAAAGAATTCGTGTTCAAGGTGCAAAGAAGGACGAGCTGCAAGTAGTTATTCAAAAAGTAAAAGAAGCTGATCTCGATTTTCCTGTTCAGTTTGTTAATTACCAGTGAGAATTATACAGTATAAGTAATACTTGAATTGATAAATAGTGAGATTAAAATGAAACTAAAATACATTACTACAGGTTTTTGTTTAATACTACTTTCTTCGATTTCATTTTCACAAAATGAAAATCAAATAAAAAAAATTGATCAGTATGATGATAAAGGTATAAAGATAATATTATTTTGTGGAGATTATAGTTTTGTTGAACAATGGCAGAAGCCAGAAACGCCCAAATTAATAACAAAAAACACTATAAAACGTGGCGATGATCTAGTGCCATTTATAGTGTTTAGTTCTAACAATTTGAATGAAAATGGAAATGCATCATTGACATACGATATTAAAGTCATTAGCCCAGATTCATCAACTTATTTTGATCAAAAAAATCTATTACTTTGGAAAGATAGTCCGTCAAATAATCTAAACTTAGTACAACAGTATATAAGAATTTTTATTGAAGAAAAAGATCAATTAGGAATTTATACAGTTGAAGTCGAAGTAACAGGTAAAAATATAAATATTGTAGTTCCGCTTAGCGTAAATTTCGAAGTAAAATAATAGAATATAATAATCTGCAAGTCACCACTGTAAAAATTTTATGCGTTGTAATTTTGTGCAAAATATTGTACGTTTATCTGCACAATATTTAAGATGGAGAAATTATGCATAAAATACAATTAGATCAGGATATTCAACCACTTTCTGAATTCCGTTCCAGAGTAGCCTTTTACTTTGAGAAAGTTAAGAAAACCAAAAGACCTTTAATCATTACTCAAAATGGGAAAAGCACTGCAATATTACTAGATGTATCAGAGTATCAATCAATGATTGATAAACTGGAAGTTATAGAGGATATAAAGTTGGCAGAAGCGCAGCTTAGTCAGGGAAAGGAAATATCTCATAAAGAATTAAAGAAAAGTTTTGCCAAGAGAACTTAATTATGAGAATATTCTGGTCTCCACTGGCGGCTGAAAGGTTGGAAGATATCTATGAGTATATATCAGTTGATAACAAATTAGCTGCTCAAAAAGTAGTTCAGAAAATTTTTAAAAAGGTTGAAACATTATCTAAGAATCCTGAAAGAGGTAGAAAAGTTCCAGAAACAAATAGAGAAGAAATTAGAGAAGTGTTTGAAAGCGAATATAGAATTAAATATCGCATCGAATCAAAAAAAGTATCTATTCTGACAATAAGAAATTTCAAACAATTACTTACGGAGAAGGATATTAAGTGAGAGCATTAATTAGTTATTCAAAAAGTCCGTCGAGACTCCGTCTCGCCGGGACGAGTAAAAGAAGCTGATCTGGATTTTCCTGTTCAGTTTGTTAATTACCAATGAGTTATCTAGCAAGGAAAGGTTTTGTAAAAGGATGATAGATATGCAACTGCACGCATATCTACGTTCCATAACTAATAATTCTGTGCAGTATAAGTAATAGTTATACAGTCAAGATAAACAATATGTCTCTAACATTTCTGAGTATAAGTTGTTTGGTATTTGCATTATTACTTTTATTGTCAAAAGAATATTTAATGCTCAAACCCAACGAAGTTGAGAAAAATTTTCAAAAAGAAGTTCGGGATAACCATTTTGCTGCTAATGTTCTAATCGGAATCTTTATTTATGGATTCATTATTTCTTTGATAATCAACTATTTTTCCTTTGGAAATATTTTTGCTGGAAATTCAGTTGTTAACTCAACTGAGATTCTAAAATGGTTCTCAATAGTATTAATTTTATTTGGTTTCTATCTTATAATTGCTCGCGAAAAATATTTGGAAGGCTTACGAAATAAATCTTTTAAAATTCCTACCGATACTAAAAAATATAGAAAACACATAATATATATTGGTATAGCTTTGGTGATAATTGGATCAATACTTTTAATAATTTATTTGACACGATAAAAAGTTATAGATAACAACTGTATAACCTGAAACTCAACAAGACGGCTTCATTCAGGTCTTGGCATTGGCAGTTCAAGGTTGTTCTGTTTATAAAAGTTTTTAGTAAGTAAATACATTGTCAGTTAAACAAAATATTATCATTAAAAACGGTGCAGCCGCTTGTTAGTTGCAACTTCGTTATCCATTTCTTATAAATCTATTCTAAATTTAGTTCAAAATTGGTCGCAAAAAAATGGATTGCAATAAAAATTTATTTGGGCAAAATTGAAACTAATCTTTTACAAGTTAGTCTAACCGGACATAGCTTAGTTTCAGTTGAGCAAACAGGAGAACGGAGAGAAAAGGTTATAAGCAATTTAGAGGAGTAGTTTTTCCCTTCCTCGTGTAATCTTCTTACATCTTAGAATTATCCCGGCATTTAAAACTTATTGTGACAGCTATTTACGTCGCCGTAATGCGTTTTTATGACGGGTTAAGTTTGCGGATTTACCAGGATTAGACTTTTTGTCTATGGTATGCAAATTGAAACCAAAAGTAATATCTAAGAACAAATGATGCATTGTTACCAAATATGAAAGTATTTTTACTGGCCTTTATTGGTGTCTTTTCCCTTCTGTCAAACTCTATTTCTAACAGTGCACCCGGTGAGAAAAAAATAAATTCAGGCAGCGATATCATTTCAGATGAAGATTATAACCAATTACTTATTACGAGTCTTTACACGGATTGCGAGCTAACGGGTAAATTAGATTATAATGTTTTTAAGCAAGCAATGGATGGCTACAGCTCAATTGATCTGGCAAATAATAAATTACTTTCAATAATAGATTATTCAAAACCATCTTCTGAAAAAAGATTTTTTATTATTGATATTGAAAATCATAAGCTGCTGTATCATACGTTAGTTGCTCACGGAAAAAGATCGGGTTATGTGAACGCAACAAAATTTTCGAATAAAATCGGATCATATAAAAGCAGTCTTGGGTTTTTTAGAACCGGAAATTCATACTTTGGTATAAGAGGCTATTCGTTAAAACTTGAAGGATTGGAAAGAGGTATAAACGATAATGCCAGGCAAAGAGGAATTATCATTCACGGTGCGAATTACGTTGATGAAAGAATAGCCAATGGAAACGGTGTTATCGGACGTAGTCACGGTTGTCCTGCTGTTTCGAAAAAATTATCAAAGGAGATAATTAATTTGTTGAAAGGCGGCAGCCTGCTTTTCATTTATGCAAATGATGAGCTATATAAAGAAAATTCAGTGATAGCCAACCTTAATGTGAATGAGAATATCAATCTGAATTAGCACGCTGTAAAAATTTTTCTATTTATTCTATCCTGTTCTCCGTCATTCCTATCTGAGTTAATACACCACAATTCTAC
>DATIJX010000209.1:0-2866 GCA_035478175.1 Ignavibacteriaceae bacterium | reverse complement strand
TTTTTGAGAAAGAAGAACTGGTGCCCGACATTATTCTGCTCGATATTGGTCTTCCGGGAATGAACGGCATCGAACTCATTCCGGAACTTAGAAAACTATCACCTTCCTCAAAAATAATTATCATAACCGTTCACGATGATGACGAAAATGTTTTCAACGCCATTTGTGAGGGTGCATCCGGTTATTTGTTGAAAGATTTATCTTCGGATAAAATCGTAGCTTCGATAAATGAAGTAATGAACGGCGGTGCACCGATGAATTCGCATATCGCTAAAAAAGTATTGAATATGTTCAGAGATCAGAACGTAAAGTCAAACGGTTACAGTCTCTCTGAAAGAGAAAAAGAAATATTAAGCTTGCTGGTTGAAGGCTTAAGCAAGAAACAAATCGCAGAAAAGATTTTCCTCAGTCATCACACCGTAGATTCACACCTGCGTAATATCTATGCAAAACTTGAAGTTCATTCCCGCAGCAGTGCGATCTCTAAAGCAATAAAAGAAAAGCTCGTTTAAATCCCTTCTTAATTTCATTGTGTAAAACCACGCAAGTGCGTGATTGAAACCACAGAGCTTTCCATATAAATTGTCCATAGAAAAACTTTAATAAGGAGAATAAAAATGAAAACAACATTACTCGGGGTATTTATAGCATTGACTATAACCAGTCAGAGCTTTTCTCAATGGGAGTGGCTTAACCCTCGACCGCACGGCAATGCAAACAACAGAATTGCTTTTGGTAGTAATTCTGATACTTACACAATTGTCGGTAATGCGGGAATAATTATGAAAACCACAAATGATGGAGTTGATTGGAATATCCAGAATTCCGGTACAGAAGTTAATCTTAAAGATGTTTATTTGAGTGGCGATGATGGTGTAGTTGTGGGCAACTCCGGAACTATTCTTAGAACGAGTGATGGAGGAACCACTTGGCAATCAGTTAATAGCGGTACATCTGCAAATTTAACTGGAGTTGCTTTTTCAACTTCTAATATCGGAATAATTACTGGATGGGATGGATTAATTCTTCGAACTATTAATGGGGGTGTGAACTGGAATTCTGTTGCAATACCTTTTACCCGAAGATTATACGGTATTTCGTTTGCTGATGCTAATAACGGAATGATCGCTGCAGACAGTGGTGTGGTCTGGAGGACAACCACAGGAGGAATTTCCTGGAATAAGCTGACCATTGATGATACCTTATTCACATCTTTTTTTGATATATCTTATGTTTCTTCGAGCACCGCATTTACAGTTGGCTGGGGCGGAAAAATATTTCGAACTACAAATGGAGGTTCAACATGGAGTTTTATAGGATTTCATGAATATATACGTTGGGGCGTATCATTTACAGATCCAAATAATGGTGTAGTTTCCGGTGATGTTAACCTTCTTGTTCGTACCACAGATGGTGGAACGACTTGGGAACAGGCTGCAGTCGGTACAATCGCAACAAATTTCCACTGTGTAAGATTTTATAACTCGACCAAAGGTGTTGCTGTCGGTGAATGGGGTGCTATATTCAAAACTGATGATGGAGGAATCACCTGGCAGATAATTACTAAAGGAATACTTCCTCATGGCGGGAGTCCTGACGCTGTTAATAGAAATAGCCTATACAGTGTTCAATGCATAAATACAAACCGAGCTGTCATTAGCGGTTCCAGTGAAGTCTTTATGACAAATAATGCTGGTGTTTCCTGGAACAGTGTTGTTATGAATGGCTATCCTAAATTAAATGATTTAGATTTTGCTAATCAAAATATTGGCGCAATGATTGGAGTTGATGCAACATTTCAAGGCTCAATCATCTTCAGAACAGGAAATGGTGGCTCAGGCTGGTCAGTCCAGTATAATAGTAACTCTGTGACACTTAATGGCATTGATCTTTCAACACCAACACATGGAATTGCGGTTGGTGATGGTGGAAAAATATTAAGGACAACTAACGGCGGTCAGAACTGGACAGAACAAATCCCGCCTCAGCCTTATCATATTTATGATGTTTTTCTGGTTGATTCTCTCATTGGTTACACCGTAGGAAGATATGGTAATATTTTAAAGACAACCGATGGCGGCATCAGTTGGAATCAAGTGTTCAGTAATTTTTCCTATAATTTACGTGGAGTTTCATTCTACGATGCTAACATTGGTATTGCTGTCGGTGAATGGATAGTTGTTGGTGTTTCTCATGGAATAATAGTCAAAACAACTGATGGCGGTTCCAACTGGGTTAGTCAAAATCTGGACGCACTTGCATTGCCATTGTTTCTTGAGTCTGTTACCTTCACGGACAATAATAATTGGTATGCAATTGGTATTTCCGTTTATAATTCACTTCACACAATTGGCAGAATCTTCAAATCACAAGATGCAGGTGTAAGCTGGTTTGAACAATCCATTCCGTTCAAATCAACCCGTCATATAAATGCAATCTCGGCATTTGATAATAATAAGTTGCTTGTTGTAGGACTGGAAGGAATGGTTTTGGGAACTATAAACGGTGGAGGTACAACATCCGTTGAAGATATATCCAATGGAGAAATTCCTGTCAACTTTACTTTGTATCAGAATTATCCTAATCCATTTAACCCGTCTACAACCATTCAATTTTCGCTTCCAAAGTCAGGCGATGTAACACTGAAAATTTATGACATCCTCGGAAGAGAAGTAGCAACCTTGCTGAATGAAACGAAAAATGCAGGAAGTTATAGTGTTACCTTTAATGCGTCGGGTTTATCTACGGGAATTTATTTCTATCAACTATCTGTTGGTAATGAATTCAGACAGACTAAAAAACTTGTTTTAATTAAATAGATAATTTTATAGGAGGCTGCATCCCTGCACTTCTTTAATGAGGTGCG
>DATIJX010000208.1:0-20132 GCA_035478175.1 Ignavibacteriaceae bacterium | reverse complement strand
ATTATTCCTAGCAAAAAATTACCTGCAAGGCAAAACCAAACGAACTCAGGATTGCCCGAATCTATGAAGTAACCGTAAAGTGATGTATAGATTACTCCACTTAGTGCACCACCCAAACCGGTTGCTAAAAAGTTTGTGCCCATATACAGTCCGGCTTTTTCCTTTGGTGCAAGCCACATAATATATTCCTGGATTCTTGGTGAAGATATCATTTCACCGACAGCAAACAGAAATATCCCCAGGAAAACAACTTCAGGTGCTGATAAATATGCATAACCAATTGTGAACATTCCTAATGCTGCTATAAACAGGCCGAGATTGAAGGAGGGAATAGCTTTAAACTTTTCAAATATCCGGGAGATGAAAATCTGGAAGATCATTATGATGTATCCGGTGTGAGCGATGGTTTCACCAAGAAGTCTTCGTGTTCCGTTTGCATCTTCAGCGGAAAGAATATTCGAGAACCATGTAGGGAAGATGCTGTCAATAACTAAAAATAATCGAACAGTATCCAGATTTCTATCAATATAAACAGCAACGAGATTAAAGAATGCCCAAAGCGGAAGCCAGAACATTACTCCAAGCAAAACAAGAAAAATTAAAAACTTCACATCGGAGAGCGCAACATACATATCAGAAAACTTTTTCTTTAACGTAACACCTTCAAATTCGCGTTCAGGTTCTTTGTAGAAAAAGATTGTAACTAACAGCATTATACCAATACTGATTGCAGCAGCAAGGAAAGCATAATCCCACGAGATTGCTCTCAGTTTACCCGCTACAACGGGACCAAAGGAAGCACCGACATTTACCATCGCATAAAAAATTCCGAAACCGATGGTCTTATTTGTCTTATCTGTAGTTACACGAATAGTGCCTGAAATCAGGGGCTTAAATATTCCTGCAGCAAAGCCAATCCCCAGCATTGTGAGTGCAATTCCTGAGAAAGATTGAGTGACCATCAGTAAAAGAATTGTAGGTAAATAAGCCAGGTAAGAAATTATAAGTACCTTCTTAAAGCCAAACCTGTCTGCAAATGTTCCGGAAAAAATCGGAGTAACATAAGAAAAGAGTAAAAATAAACTTTGTACAATTCCAAGCTGTCCTTTTGAAAAGCCAAGGTATTCCATATAAATTCCGAAGCCGAGGTAAATGCCATAATAGGCAAATCTTTCGATGACTTCGATACCGTTTGCGACCCAAAAAACAAAAGGGAACTTTGTTCGGTTCTTCATTAAAGCCTATAATTAGTAAAGAAAAAAATAATTCAGGACTACTAAACTTTTAACGCAGCAGCAGCGCGCTCATATTCTTCGGGTCTTACATAAAGCAAGTAACCAAAACTTCCTCTATTGTCAGTCACTCCGTTTGATGCATAAACATTCACATTTGCTTCATAAAGTACTTCATGAATATCTGCCAATGCACCGAGCTCATCATCCCCCTGAACTAATAAAGCCGGGTGAGGTCCATCAATCGAACAGCTGCTTCCTTTTACTAATGCAACAAATTTTTCTGGGGTTTCAGGGAAGAGAGTCAGTTGAGTTCTGTTTGGTCCGACGGGTATTGCAGTAAATGCGAGAAGATTGACACCGCTCTTTTCTAACTGTGAAAGCAGTTTATAGGCTTCACCAGGCTGGTCAACTACCGAGCAGTAGAAATATTCTACTTTTCTGATTTTGAATGACATATATCCTCCCACAATTTAATTTAACATAATTGATAAAAAGAGTAATTATTTTTAAGTATTGTACACACAACGGATGTTTTAAAGGCAAACTAAGTATTTATATTTGGTTTTTCAATAGAAATTCATAAAAATAAAACAGATTGTTCCGTTAAAAATCTAAATTTAATATTTAAGTAAATGGCCAGAACAAAACAGAAAAGACTATCGAAAGTAAAAGAACTACCCAACGTTTTTAGTTCGCGGGATCCAGATGTTAAGGATGCGATTTGGAACTATTTCAAGTCCAATAATCCATTCACATTAGAATTAGGCTGCGGACATGGGGATTATTCGATTGAATTAGCTCAAATATTTCCAGACCGAAATTTTATCGGTGTTGATGTAAAAGGTGCGCGAATCTTTAATGGCGCATTAAAGGCCATTGATCAAAATTTAGATAATGTTGCATTTCTTATAGCGAAAGCTGAAAAGCTAAATGAAATTTTTCAAACCAAATCAGTTGAAGAGATTTACATTCCTTTCCCTGATCCTCATGTTCGGAGGGCAAATCAAAACAGAAGATTGATCTCTCCTGACTTTCTAATGATTTATAAAGAACTATTAATTGATTCTGGTTTAATTCATTTTAAAACTGATAACCAGGGATTATATGAATATGCATTAAAAACTATTTCTGATTTTGGCTGCGAGATTATTCACATCAGTGATCACTTATATGAGAACCCTGTAGCTGATTTTCCTTTAAACGTAATTACTATGTTTGAAAAGCACTACATTAAAGAAGGAAGAAGAATAAAGTATATATGCTTCAAGTTTTAGATTATATTTTGATTTTTCTATTTCTGACATTCAGTAGGATTTGAAACCAGCATAGTTTACCGACATATTATGGATACAGTTCTTGTGCATGTCCAATTTCACATTACGTTTTGTTGGAATTTATTATCTTTGCTCAGCGTTAAACTATTGATTACTGCGTTTCTTATTTTTTAAATTGATCAATTCCAAAGAGGGTATTACTATCAGTGTAATTGTAAAACATATTATTGTTCTTGGATTTTTATTATTTCTGCTTTCGGCTTGCGAGAAAAAAACTGTTGAAACTGAAAAAAGTCTGAATGAAAAACTGAATTTCAGTTCAACCGAATATCTAAATGTATTTAAAAGCAAAATTGTTTCAATTGATTCAGACTTGGTTAAGCAGGATACTCTGATTCAGTATTATGATACTTTGAGATATTTATATTCATCAAAAAACTTCGAGCCTTTATTCATAAAAAGTTTTGAGGATGAAAACTTTGTTCATTCATTGCTTATTATTTTGGAAAAAGCCGAAGACCACGGACTTAATTCTGAGCAATATCATTTTAGTCAAATCGTGAGTGAATTTTCAAAAGCGATCGACACTCTTCCGAACAATTCCAGATATTCTCATCTTGCTAATACTGAACTGCTGATAAGTGATGCAATATTAAAGTACAGTTATCACTTGCGATATGGTTTAGTCAAACCAAAGGAAATATTTTCTGATACTTACTTTTTGCCACTTGATGATTCATCAAAAGGAGATCTGTTTCAACCATTAAGACAGGAAAATATTCTACAATATCTGTCTGATATAGAGCCGAAAAGTAAAAGATATAGGGACCTTCAATGGGCATTAAAGTATTACAATAAGTTTAAAGAGCTCGATTGGCATGCCATTCCAATTCCCGCGAAGAAAATAGAGGCTGGTGCTACGGATTCTACAATTTCACTTATAATAGATCGGCTAATTAAGCTGGAATATCTCGATACTGCCAAAGTTAGAATTGTTGACTTTGATGTGTTCGATTCTACTCTGGTCGGGTATGTAAAACAATTTCAAATCAATAATGGCTTAATTGATGACGGAGTATTAGGCAAAAACACAGTCGAACGATTAAACATAACACCGCAACAGTATATAAATACAATCAAAGTAAATCTTGAGCGATTCAGGTGGAAGGAATATTCAGATACATCACAATATATATTAGTTAACATTCCGGATTTTATGCTGTTTATCATTGATAATGGAGAAGAAATATTTAATTCGAAAGTTTGCACTGGAATAAAACGCTCGTCATATTATCAAAATCAATTTAGGATCTATAAGAAAACAAAACAATGGAGAGATAAACCGGATGATTGGGAAACGCCAAATATGTATGGAGAAATTTCGTATATGGTATTAAATCCAACCTGGAGTGTTCCGCCAAGCATTATGAGAGAGGAAATTGCTTACAAGTTGAAGAAGGACTCAACATATCTGAGGGATAAAAACTTTAAAGTTTATAAAGAGGGAGTTGAGATAGACCCGATGACTGTTGAACTAGCTGAGCTTCATTCAGACAAAATTCCTTACAGGATTGTTCAGGACCCAGGTGCGGGAAATGCGTTAGGCAAAGTTAAATTTATGTTCAATAACCCATTTGGTATCTACTTACATGATACTCCAAATAGACCGCCATTTAATAAATCAAACAGGGCTGTTAGTCACGGCTGTGTTCGTGTAGAAAAGCCGCTGCCTCTCGCAGAATTTTTATTAAGAAATCATTCTAAATGGAACATTGATTACTTGAAAATTGAAGTAGGGCAAAAAGTTGAGGATAAATCAATCGTATCAGAATATTATAAGAAGCGAAGTTCTCTCAGGAAATATGCAAGCCTGGGTGAAACCACAGATGTAATCTTATCTCAAAAAACTCCTGTATACATTGACTATTATACAGCCTGGGTTGATGACGAAGGTATAATTAATTTCAGAGAAGATGTTTATAACAGGGATAAAGTTTTACTGGAATATTTGAAAGCAAATAAGATTATATGACAAATTCTCCGTTGGATGAGTTTGTCTGCATTTAATTATTTAGTTTTATTTAACCTCCTGGAGAATAATTCGAAGCAAACACGATAAACAAAATTGTTAGTCCTATTAATGTTAATGTTATTGTTCCGCCTAAATCAAATCTGTTCTCTTTAATTTTATCAACTTCAGTCATCTGAATAATTTTCTGTTTGGTTCCCTGATACACAACCAAAGAATCTCCTCCAATTTTGACTCTAGTTGTATCGTCTTTCTCGATAATGAATTCCTTGCCATTCATAAAAACAATTTTGATATCTACCATGGTTTCAACTTTATTGTAGGAGTCTTTTGGAATAACATGGTATGAATGACAACCAGTAAACAAAATTGAAACTGATAATAGGCAGACAATGAACCGGAAAGCAAAGTTTGAATATTTCACGGGTTAACTCTGATTAAGCAACTTTTTCGCTCGATAAGTTATCTAGAATTTCTAACTGAGTTACCTAAAGTTAATCAATTATTTTTTTAATATACTTAGAGAATTACCTCTTAAATTATTCCGGACACATATTATTTTAGCAGCAACATCTTCTTAGACTGAACAAATTCATTAGCAATCATTCTATATATGTAAGTTCCTGAACTCATCCGTAACCCGGCATCATTTAATCCATCCCATTCAAGAGTATAACGACCTCTTTCAACCTGGTCATCAAATAGTGTTTTAATTTCTCTTCCGAGTATATCATAAATTTTAATTATTACTTTACTACTCACAGGAACTTCAAACCTAACACTCGTTGAGGGATTGAAAGGATTCGGGTAATTCTGGTAAAGTATATAATCGAGAGGTAAGATCGGAGGTGTTCCATAAATTATTTCAACCTCTGCATCCATTACTCTTTGTCTATTGATATCAATAATAATAAGTTTTTCTATTATTATTTCTTCAGGATTATTAATTATCATCGGAATATCTGCCAGAAAATTCTCGCCGGATTTAATTACTTTAACTCCTTGCCGGTCATACAGTAGAACTCTAAATAATTCATCAGCTTTAAAATAATAACCCTGACCGAGTCCTGTATTTATTGTCATATTGTTAGGAATGCCGGGATTGCCATCAAATTCAATTTGAACGGCTCTTATATCAACTGTTGAATTAATATAAGCTGTGATACCTTTATCATAAATATAAAAAGTGACCTTGAAATCATCATTCCCATTCATTTTTGGAAAGCTCGTAAAACTGCAGCCATTGATTTCTACACCGTTAGGATAAACTCCTGTAAGAATAATATTCTGTAGCAGCGAAAGATCTTGTACGTTGACAAATTCATCAGGATTTGGTTCTGGCTCGCCGGGAATCCAAGGAGCTATGTCGGCTCTCTCAAACTCATCAGTTTCAAGTGAATCTCTGCCAACTATATGATCAACAATCATAATAATATCGAGGATGTCAAGACATCCATCTCCATTTACATCGCCCCATATACCAACTCTGTTCTTTGCAATAATAACAAGCTCATCTCTGGAAGGTGTAATATCAACAGGGAAACCTTGATATGTACTGGCTTCAGCATTAGAAATTTTTATAGAGGATTTGATGCTATCCTGTAAAGCCGGGAGATTAGCAACTCGATATTTTACTTTTAATAACTCATCGTAGTCACCGGGAGGTAATCCATTATTTTGGTTTAAGTTGAAAAGCAGGACTAAAATTTCATCCACTGATGCACCGTTTCCGGTAAGTGGTCCCCTAAAAACGTTGTATGTAAGAACCCAACTGGGATCGCTTATATCAGCTCCTTTTTGAATATTCTGAAATGTTAAAATAACATTGTCATCAACGACTTTGTTTACTAACAACTTGAATTGAAGAGCTTGAACTTTTTCAGGCAGGCTTTTCAATTGCATAATATCTATGTATGAGTCGTCTTCCAATCGGTAAACGGTATCTTCTTCAAAGATTAATCCATAGTCGGGAATTATATAGACGCCTTTAATAATTACTTTAAACTCATCTCGCGATGGTGTTATATCAATAGGCTGACCCTGTGCAGTGCTTGCCAGCGCATTAGTGATTCTCATTGAAGATTTAACGCTGTCTTGCAATACCGGAAGATCAGCAACAATGTAATTAACCTTTAACAGGTCGTTGTAATCTCCGGGCTGTAATCCACCATTCTGATTCAAATTGTAGAGTAAGACTAACACTTCATCCTTCGATGCACCATTTGGTAAAATTGTACCCTTAATAACATTGTAATTAATTACCCAGTTTTGATTACTAATATCGCTGCCTTTTTCAATGCTTTGGAAGATCAGGATTGTGCTGTCGTCTTCAACTTTGTTTATCTGTATTCTGAATTGAATTGCCTGAGCTATATCACTAAGATTTTTCAATTGTATTATGTCAGTGTATGAACTGTCTTTTATTCGGTAAGTAAATTCCTTTTCGAATATCAGGCCTGATCCAGTTAGTAAATTTTCGGTTGGGGATTGAATTGTATTGGAACCTGATTCGTTAATACCAAAACCAGGTTCAAAATTATTTACAGAGTTACTTCTATCGTCGTTCTGATAATTATTTGGAGAAATGCTCGTAACATCATCATTTGAATGTAATGAATATTCATTGCCTTCAATTCCATATGCTGAAAAAGACAATAAATGAAAAACAGAAATTAATAGATAAAATAATTGCACCATTGTTCTCTCTAAGTAGTATTATTCTTCCAACAACCAAAAACAAAGCAACAATTAAAATACCAGTCTTAATGCCTGTTAAATTGAATTTTAGGGGGATAACCTGACTTTTCGTTTATTCGTCGGGTGAAATGAGTGTGGTTAAAATGTAATATTTGCAGTACTACATAGATCTATCAGGAAATATTTTGAGCCACCAAGCCTGATGAACCAGACATGAAATAAATTGGTAAATACAAAATATTTTTTCATTTTATTAACATCATAGTTTTGTTTGATACAAATGAATTTGTTCTTAGTTGATAGATATAGACTCCACTCGGTAATCCTGATGCATCGAATGCTTCCGAATAACTGCCGGCAGGTTTCTCTTCATTGACAAGAGTTGCAACTTCATTTCCCAATACATCAAATACTTTTAATGAAACGTATGACAATTGTCCGATTACAAATGACAAAGTGGTACTGGGATTAAACGGATTGGGATAATTCTGATAAAGAGCAAAATCTTTTTGCAAAATGTTTTCTTCAACTATTGTTGGATCATTTTGTCTTAACGGGTGCGGATGAGTAAAAGAGGTATAACCCGGTTTTGGTATTGTTCCGTTATTTATGAAATCCCTTCCTTCGAGAAGATGTGGTCTCCCATTCACTTCACAACCGGCGGTACATTCCATTCCAACTAGATTTGCATTATTATAATTACTCCAGACATACAATGGATAACTGTAAGCCGTCGAACCTTCGCCCTGAGTTCCAATCTGGTATTGGCATCGCCAGCCAGCTTCACCGGGAACGTTCTGGTCAGCAGGATCATTTCCGTCACAGGGCAGAAGACCTCGTGGATCAAATGATTTATAATCCATTGCACCGATTGGAACAGACCAATCAGTTTCCCAGGTTCCTCCGCCAATAAAATTATTTCCCCAGACTACACCTGTTCCTGCAGAGATATCAAGTCCTTTCCATTTAGTTGTGTTTGTCCAGAAAGAGTTATTGTAAATTTCATAAGCGTTGGCGCTAGCAGCCGTTCCGTGTCTTGCTTTATCGTGAGTTTCCCAGAAACCGTATTTGATTGTGTTATGTCTGAAGACAACTCTTCCTCCGCGGTTCATATCCATACAAGCGGCACCGGTTACACCATACCAATCATCCCAGTCAAAATTATTGTCTTCAACAAAAAAGAAATCTGCAGTACCGAGATACAAAGGTGTTTCCCAGTCTTCTGTGTCATCTCCCCAAAATACTATACCATGCGCAGGGCCTTTAAAAGTGTTTTGATCAATCACGCCGTGTGTGCCGGCATAACCAACCATCGTCCACTGTTTATTGTTTTCAAATACATTGTGATGGATGCGAAGATTCTTCCATCCTTTTGGTCCTGAAAACTGAATTGCTGTTCCGCTCCAGTAATCAGAATCACCACCATAAAACCAGAAGCCGGTCACTTCCATTTTACCGGTTTTATTTTCAGCATCAATTTCCAACAGACCGTGATTTGATCCGCCATAAATTATTTTAGTCCCGCCAGCACCTGTGCCTGCACCTATTAATACAATAGTTTTATTTTGAATTAATACTTCTGAATTCCATATGCATTCTCCTGCTGGAACCAGAACGGTATCGCCATCCTGTGCAGAGTTTATAGCAGACTGCACATCAGCTCTTGAACAGCTTGCAGCTTGAATAATATTCGCTGCTGCAGAAGATGATAAACAGATTGCTATCAAACAGATTGATAAAATGTAACTTAATATTTTCATTGTTCTCTCCTTTATGCTTTAATTAAAACTTTTTTATTTGATCATTACCATTGACTTTGTTGAAATAAAATATCCTGATTGAAGCTGGTAAAAGTAAACTCCACTTGGTAGTCTGGATGCATCAAATTCAACTTCATAATTGCCTGCAGGTTTATATTCATCAACTAATGTAGCAACTTCATTTCCAAGCATATCATATACCTTTAGTGAAACGAATGACGATTGTCCAATGACAAATGACAACGTAGTAGTGGGATTGAACGGATTAGGATAATTCTGAAACAATTGAAAGTTGTCAACTAACTTTTCAGGTGGTTCGTTAATATCTGTTGTACTCATCATCGGACCGATATATGAAGTCGCAATTACAACATTGTCATACCACTTCTTTGCAACACTCATTATGTTATTCTTGATATGGAGATCGACACTAACACGATCTATTTTAAGATCTGTTGTATCACGCAGGCGAATGTTCAGGAAGTCAGCTATAAGTTCGCCATCGAGCCAGAATGCGATTCTTCCATCACGTTCTCCTGGCGTGTTCGCTTTCACCATGATTTCGTACGCATACCACTGATCCAGTTCCGGCACAATTTCCGGTCGTGAAATAAAGTATGGACCGAAATCACCGGGCAGGTAATCAAAAGGAATTACACGTCCTGTTGGAAAAAAGTGATCTCCCCATATATCTCTTTGTTCAGGATGATAAACATAAGCATTCAGACTGCCGGGATTTGGTGCACTGTTTCCATCTCTCCAGGCCTCACCGCTGACAAGAAATTTATTATAGCCATCGGCTGGAATACCAGGACCGCCACCGGGCCCTTCCCAATAACTTGAAGAAATTGTGCTGCCATTGTGGCTTGAGCCCGAAACATTGAATTCGCTATTGAATTTTGCATAGAAGCGAATGAAAATAATATCCTGTGTTGGATTTATATACTTGAGCACAGTATTAGATACTTCATTATTGGTTTGCGGCACTTTAAACTCTAATGCTTTTGTACCGTGATAATAATTTTCCGGTTCTGTTGCGAAGCGGATGTTTTGAGTATGATATGCTTCATTCCATCTGCCGTTGGCAGTGAGACCAGAAACACTAGTATAGGACTCAAAATTATCTGCATAGATAACTGAAACATCGTTTTCTATTCCCTCATCATTTAAATAGTTCCTGGCTATACCATTGTTGCCGGTTGGCAGAGGATCGGGAGCTTGTGCATTAGAAATGAACGAAAATAAAATTAGGCAAATTGTAGAGAATTTTTTTTTGTAAGTAAATGTTTTCATTTTGTTCTCACTATAAAAAAGTTATTTAATGAGCATCATTGATTTTGTTTCTGTGAATGCATCCGACTTAAGTTGATAGAAATATATTCCAGATGCTGGATGCTTGATACTTGATTCTGGTATGAATTCAACTTCATAACTACCAGCAGGTTTGTATTCATCTACTAAAACCGCAACTTCATTTCCTAACACATCATAAATCTTTATTGAAACGAATGACGATTGTCCAATGACAAATGACAAAGTGGTACTTGGGTTAAACGGATTAGGGTAGTTCTGAAATAATTGAAATAATTGAAGAATATTTTCTTCTTCAACTGATGTTCCTGATGTGTATTCATAACAGCCAATATCAAATCCGGTTCCTTGTGGACGTGCTATCCCATCTTTATCAATATTCGGTGCTAAAAGATTACTGCCAGCATCAATAGCTGGACTTGTAGAAATCAAATGATAGTTGCCAGTACCTCCGGATGGATTAATAAAATAAGTAGATGCCTGGTTCATGGTAATTTCTATATTATGATCTTCAGTCACTCCACCTGTAAGAGAATAATCCGTAGCAATATTATTCCGCACAGTTACTCCTGATGAAGGCGTTCCATTCTTATGATTATTTACCATTATCCACGGATCAGGCGAAGGAGTTAAATTGTTATCAACAACAGTGTTGTTTATTATTTTACAATTAATAGCACCATAAAATGATATTCCATGCCAGTGATCTGTTATTACCAGATTATTTTCAACAAGCCAGTTCTCAAACATTCCATCGAACAATCCAACTCCCTGCATACTACCTCTGTATGGCTGGTTTGGATCTTCATAATTGATTATTGTGTTTCCGCGCAGGACAACATTTTTTACTACACCTGTTCCAACACCGCCTGGACCGACTGACCACGATTGAAATCCATCATCATGATTACCATCAACATCGAAAGAATTTTTTATTATGTTGTATTCATAAATTACATCATCACCCAATCCTCGAATTCCATCGCCACGAAAATTAACAATGAGATTTCCTGATACAATTGAATTTGAAGCTCCGCAGCCAATTCCATGATCAACCACAGTAATTGTATTATCAAAAACATTTAAATTTTCTCCATCCATTACAATTCCATTGCCAGCACGCGCCAGCCAGTCCGAATCAGTCCAGCCTGAGATATCGTCAGAATAATTAATATCACAATTTTTTATGGTTAGGTAACTGCCATCTAAGTTGACAGCATTCTTTCCATCAGCACCGCTGGTATATCTCGGTTTAATCTCAACTCCGATTAACTCCCAGTAACTGCAGTTATTGAAGTTTATACTTGTAAAAACAACAGTAGCTCCGGTATTAGCTCTTATCGTTACAAAAGAACTATTATTTTTTCCAGAGATAGTCAGATTACCATACGATCCACTGAGAAGTGTAATTGTATCTCCGTCTTGAACATTGTTAATAGCGTTTTGTAATTCTGTTGAATTACTTACTATTATCTCAGTTGCATTCGCTGACTGATTATTAACAAGTAAAATAAATCCTGCAAGAAAAAAATAAAGTGATGTTTTCATTTTCTTTTCTCCTACTTAATTAAAACCATAGATTTTGTATTAACAAAGTTTCCCACTCTAAGCTGATAGAAATAAAATCCGCTCGGCAGTCCGCCTTTGGCGGACCGGACTTTGCCTGAAGGTAAACCGGAATGACTATCCGCATTAAACTCAACTTCATAATTGCCTGCAGGTTTGTACTCATCAACTAATGTAGCAACTTCATTTCCTAAGACATCATAAACTTTCAGAGTTTGCCAACTGCCGACTGTGGACTGCCAACTGATTTTTGTGCTTGGATTAAATGGATTCGGATAATTCTGAAACAACTGAAATGATTGAGGAATATTTTCTTCAACAACTTCTGTAGTACCTGTGAATTCATAGCAGCCAATATCAAATCCGCTTCCTTGTGGTCGGGAAATGTTATCGAGGTCTTCAAATACAATTGGTAGAACTAAATTAGTCCCTGCATCTACTGCTTGTGCATTTTGAACCAGATGAAAATTTCCATTTGTGTGGTCAATAAAAATCTGGATTTCAGGATCTGCTATCATTGAATGAAGATCATAACCAAGTGATTGCCATTGACTTAGTGTCATATTTGAATTTCCGTCATCGTCACTTAATCTGTTTACAAGAATATTGTAGTCACTTACGAAACCACTCATTGAAGCTGCATCAACAGAGATACTTCCTCTGAAGCTGTGATGATTTATTAAAATATTATTGTAAAGAGTATTACCAGTTGACCCATCAACAGCAATTATATTCCATCTTCCATCAGAAGGCTGGATGATTGTGTTGTTATAAACTTTATTATTCTTCGAAGCATCACCGCCATCAATCTGGTACATCGCAATTCCGGTTGCATGGTTATTGTAAATCAAATTGTTAAAAATTTCAGAATCCTGAACACCATCCATATTGATTGCTGAGCCGCCGCCATATCCGTTATCGTGAAGGATATTTCCTTCAACCACAGCATTGCTTATAATACCATCGCCGCCCATTGAGATATCACCATTCATATGAATTCCGCATCCATTATTGTTGAATGAATGATTGTTTCGGATGATTGGTCTGTCACTGCTGTTCGAAACATAAATACCGTGCTCATCGGTGCTATACGAGCACGAGTTTCCCTCAATTAAAATGTCGTTTGTAAATCCAGTGAAGATTCCCCACTTATAATTATTTATACAGATGTTGTTTCTAATTTTCACAAAATCAGAAAGCACGATTCTGATTCCAGCACGAGGCTGGTTTATAACACTGAATCCATGTATCTCGATCCAATCTGCATTTTCAATATTGATTCCATCCGGAGTGACTGAATTACGTTGATCAATCACAACATTGTTTTCAATTGCTTTAAAAACTATTGGTGAGTTTTGACTTCCATCTGTTCGAATATCAAAGCCAACATAATTTCCTTCAAGCACTAAGACGGAATCTCCCACAGAAACCATATCAGCTGCGTACTGCAGAGTTTCAAAAGCGGTTTGGGGAGTTAATCCATTGCTGCTGTTGCTTCCTCCTTCAGATACATAATACGTTGTTTGAGCGTTACATATATTCCCAGATAGAAGGAGCATTAAGCAGGTTAAAGTGTTGTATTTGAATTTCATAAGTTCTCTCATTTTGTCAATATGGAATAATTTTGCAATAAGAATACCAGATGCCCCTGGTTTGATAATTTAATTAGAAGTGATTTTAAGCAAGTTAACAATTTGATAAAGCGTCAATTATTACATTTTAACCGTCTATTATGGTAATTTTACGAAGCAATTTCCCTCATTTTATTAACAGAAAAAGAACGATTTTTGGAGCAATTGATGAGTTACAATCTTATTAAAAAACCTGAGTTTGATAAAGTAATAAACTATAATGGTGACTGGGCAACTAAAATGGAACTGTTTGCTGATATGTGCAGATACAATACTCTTGTCGCTGTTAAGAAAGCGGGCTCAGGTCATCTTGGTTCATCACTCAGTGCAATGGATATTACAACTTATCTTTATTTAAATGAATTGAATGTACTTGAAGTTGGATTGGATTCACCTGATCGTGATATTTATTTCTCATCGAAAGGACATGATGTTCCCGGACTTTACTCACTTTTCTATGCTCTCGGAATAATTCCTGAAGAAAAATTATTGCTGCTAAGAAGATTGCACGGACTCGATGGTCATCCGGAAGTTCGTCAACCGGGAATTGAAGCAAGTACGGGTTCACTTGGAATGGGAATTTCAAAGGCAAAAGGAATGGCCTGGGCAAAAAATTACAACAAGAATAAAGGTCACGTTTATGTGTTGACTGGTGACGGAGAATTTCAGGAAGGACAGATTTATGAATCACTTCAGGCAACTGCTCACCAGAAAGTAAATAATGTAGTTGCAATAATGGATCACAATAAGTATCAAACAGATATGCTTGTTGCTGATGTAAATAATATTGAAGATGTTGTTGAAAAAGTTTCTGCATTTGGCTGGCACGTTGTAAGAATAAACGGACACGATTATAATATGCTCAAGCATACTTTCGATGCGATGAGAAAACTGACTGATAAACCAAAAATGATCATTGCTGACACAATAAAGGGCAGGGGAGTTTCATTTATGGAAAAACCTCTCACTGAAACTTTCCAGGGAAAGACGCTTTACAAATGGCATTCCGGTGCACCTGATGATGAAAGTTATGACAAGGGATTAGCTGAACTGACTGAAGCAATAAATAAACTTTCTCAAAAGCTTGGTGTTGAAAAAATTCAAATCCCTGAAAACAAATCTGAAGGGAAACCAATAACAAAGCTCGATAAAGAATTTGTGACCGAAGCTTACGGTGAAGCATTAGTTGAACTTGCAAAAACAAATAAAAAATTTGTTGTGCTTGATGGAGACCTTTCTGCTGATTGCAAGCTGCGGAACTTCGAAAAAACTTATCCTGATAGATTCATTGAAAACGGAATCGCCGAACAGGATATGGTTTCGATGGCTGGCGGACTTGCAAGAATGGGATTGATTCCGATTGTAAATACATTTGCAAGCTTTCTTGCAGCAAGAGCCAACGAACAGATTTACAACAATGCTGGTGAAAAAACTAAAATCATTTATACCTGTCATTTTTCAGGAATGATTCCCGCCGGACCGGGTAAATCTCATCAAAGCGTTCGTGATATTTCTCTGTTCGGTGCATTACCAAATGTAACAATCATTCAGCCGTGTAATGCGGAAGAAACAAAGTGGGCAACAGATTATTGCATAAACAAAGCTGAAGAAAATTGTATGCTAAGATTAGTTATTGGTCCTTCACCTGAAAAAATTCAACTTCCCAAAGATTATAAATTCAAAGTTGGAGTTGGTGCCGAATTGACTCAAGGCAGCGATGCAATTTTATTTAGCTACGGACCGGTTATGCTTCACGAAGCTTTGGTTGCTGCTGATTATTTAAAGAAGATCGGATTTGGTTTGAAGGTTGTTAATATGCCATGGCTGAATAAAATTGATAAAGATTGGCTGAAAAAAGTAATGAGTGACCAAAAGAAAATATTTGTTCTTGAAGATCATTCTGCTGTTGGCGGTTTAGGCGATAGATTGTTAAATGCATTAATAGAAATTGGCGAGATTGCTAATAAAGAATTTACCAACTTTGGTTTAACTGAATATCCCGAATGCGGAACTCCTCTTGAAGTTCTTGAATTTCATAAGCTGGATGGAAAATCACTCGCTCAAAGAATTTCCGGTGTGAAAGAGATTGAATCCGCCTCAGGCGGAGAGACTGCGGAAGCAGTCAAGCAAAAGTATACCGCAGATGCGCCGCAGTAAGAATTATTTATTTGTCCGAATTTTTTCTATTTCCGGAAGTATTTTAGGAATTTCTGTCTTAACAATATCCCAGACTATGTCAATATTAACTCCAAAATAATCGTGAATTAGTTTATCTCTGGTACCTGTAATATCCTTCCAGGGTATATGAGGATATTTTTCCTTTATTTTAACTGAAAGTAACTTAACAGCTTCACCGAGAATTTCAAGATTTCTGATTACAGCATCCTGGGATTTATAATCTTTCAGAAACTTATCGTAGGAAATTTTTTCAGTATATGAAATTATTCTGTGAATTGACTCGATGATATCTTGGATTAAATCAGCATCCATCCTTTTAGACATAGACGATATTCCTTTTGATATCATCCGCAACCTTTTTTATCCTGATGTTATCAAGGCCAGCCGTTGTTAAAACATCCACTTTTGTACCCAGAAGTTTTTCGAGGTAATCAATCATTTTAAAGAATTTGAAGCCAACAGGATCCTTGAGTTCAACTATAATATCAACATCACTACTTTCGGTACTTTCATCCTTCGCCAGTGAACCAAAAATCCCAATCTTTTTAACTCCATATTCTAAGGAAAGGAAATTGTACTGTTCTCTAATTAATTTTATTGCTTTAGTTTGTGTTAGCATATTACCTGGCTAAATAATGTTAAATGGCTAAAATATTCTTTGTTAAAATTCCATCTTTTTCTAATAAATAACAATAGACGATTCGCAATAAGTTTTAAATATTGTTTACTATTCAAACAACTCATTCAAATTATGAACATAAAATGCAAGCCCTGTCATTTTTGTTTGTAATGGATGATAGTCAAAGTAATCTGTATTATAATATCTTATATCAAAATGATCTCTTAGAAAATCTATTATCGGGTCTTTAGCCCACAATGCACAGAGCTTGAGTAAACCTCTAGCTCTTATCTCAAAACCATTTGTTTCCTTTGGATCAGGATAACCGCGTCCTGAGAAATGGCCAAAGTATAAAGAAACCGTCTCGACAAATTCAAGCTTCGTTCCTGCGTGAGATACAATTTTTTCACTACCTTCTATCAGCACAATATTCTTCCAAAACTTCAGATCGCTTAATGTAGATTGGTATTCAGTTCCTATCGAATCTCTTTTAATTAGTATATCATCAGCTTCAACTGTGAAGGAGAGGTTAAATGCATTTATTCTGAAATTGTCTGAAACTAAATCTAAACCAGTTGAAATTCCATAACCCAGTCTGTCCATTCTTGGAAGTGGATCAGCTTGCCATTCATCATCATAGGAAATTTCATCGCCAATATTCGACTTCGAATATCCCAAAGAAAAATTAAATGTTGGTTTTGCAAATAATTTTTCATCCGAATGAGCTTGTAGCTTATCATCAATCAATTTTAATACGGGAATATTCAATAGTATTCCGAAATCGTTAACGGTTGTTTCAGCTTTTAGTTCTCCTAATGGATAACCTCCGGGATTATTAGGAATAATTGAAGTGACATCTTTGATTGTATATCCAATGCTAAGTTGAACAAAATAATCAACACCTAAACCAAAGGAATATGAGTGGAAATAGTCTTTTGAAGATGGGTGACCAAATAATGAAAAATCAAATTCAACATTTGAATATCCGAACCCAAAGCTGAATGGAAAACCGATTAAATCTTTGAAGTTATACCCTGCATTTAAAGCGATTCCTTTTAACTCCAGATCTACATAAAAAACTGGAGACCATTCAAGTTTTGATGGATAAAAAATAAACGAGAGATTATTTGTCTGGCTTATGTAACCTAACTGTGCAGGATTCCAGAGAAATCCAAACGGATCTTCAGTCGGTAATGCTGTTCCGGTTGCACCCATTGCGCTAAGAGATGGTGATGGATTCAGCAATAGAAATGGAACTGCTGCTTCTCCTTGTGCAAAGTTTGTGATTGAAAATAAACTGAATAGAAACAGGATGGTTAGAGAGGATGTAGTTTTCATCGAGATTCTCCTTGAAAATTTTTGAATCGAACTGCTTAAACCTACTTCGTAAACAAATATGTGTCAATCCTAAAATGGCGTGAGACTTAAAGATACCTCATAACTGAAATTGCAGTTAGTTTAGCTGTTTTCCTATAAGCTTTTTGATCACTTTGCTTCCTAACCAAAACAAAAAGACAATGGTTACTAATCCAGCGATGACTGGTAACAAAATAGCAAGCAAAGACAATCCAAAGGATGAACCTGCTTCCACAGTTGAAACAATTGGATTTGCCAACCCGCCTGTAGTTGTTGTTGATGCTGCTCTTGTTAATGTCGTTCCGGTTTGAACTATTCCTGCGGCACCGCTTCCTGCAATAATCGCCAATGCCCATTTTGCTAATGGCGGTAAACCGCTGACAACTGCTACCATTAAAATTGCACCTGCAATGAATGCAGCGGGAGTTGCAATTGTATCTAATAGATTATCAAGCCAGGGAATATAGTAAGCAGCGATTTCCAGTATTGTTGCGACTCCGAATAATATCAAAGCCGGATAAGTTCCAATCCATTCGAAAGATGGAGAAAGAGGAAGGTAGCCTGTGATGGCTGCAACACTTGCAACCAGAAACGGAACAAAAATTCTGAATCCCGTTGCTGCACTAAGCCCGATTCCTAAAAGTATTGAGGTTATTGTTTCCAAATATGCTTTCTAAAATTTTAACTCAGTACGGTCCGCTGCCTTCACGATCACGGTCTTCGTAAGAACATTCACCGAGTTCAATGTGACCTTTGTACTGTTCCTCTACTGTCTGCTTGTAATGCTCTTCAAGCGAATGACAGATCTCAGGTCTCTCGAGCCATTTTCCCTTTTCTGAAAGACAATATTTCTTGTCGATCGGAATTTCCTTTTTCTGATAACAGGCAAACAACTCTGCATCTTCCGGAAGAATATTGTTGCTGCTCAGATATTCGATCAAACCACAGATTGTGTCAGAGAAATAGTGATTAACCAGTCTATCATCCCTCTCAATGATCCTGACTTTGGCAATGTAAGTGTATGGAATGCTGTCATCGTATTTTGATGATGGACCGATAAACTTTTTTATTATCCCCATTTCATTTATTCTCCATTATTTTACTCAAAACGTAATTAAAATATTTTCAATGTTCAAGAGCCAGTGAAAAAATATATTTGCAAAGTGTCATAAATGCAGTTCAACAATATCTTTATCGTGAAGTACGTGGTCTCTTCCAACCATTTGTCCGTTAAAAACATTGCTGCCCCATACACGTGCAGTTTTCAGGTTAAACACAAAATCGTGATGAACTTTGCCCGCGAGTTCTTCAACTGTATTTCCTTTTTTCAAGATGAAAGGTTTTTTTAAATCCGGTTCCTTCCCGGGAGGCTTTGAGTAAATCCTTATTATCCCCAGCTTATCGAATATCTGACTTTCGAGCTTATCAAAATTTCGCTTATTCGTTACTGAAATAGGAATCATTGGCAGATCAGTTTCTGTCAACTCTTCGAAAACCTGGAAGTCTTTATCAAAATTGTTGTCATCATCTTTGTTAACAATCACAAGCGCGGGAATAAATTCAATTCTTCTTTCATCGGTAGTCTTTTCTTTCCATTGCTTCGGAATAATTTTATGTTCATTTAAAAGGGTAATCGAATCCTCAAGCTGTTGAAACGAGTTAGCTTGTAAATCAATCACAATCAATATTAAATCTGAACTTCTTATCAAATCAAATAATTCCGGCTGCGAATGTTCTTTGCTTAAAGCTGGTGTGTCAACAAGCTGAACCTGTATGTCCTCAATTTCCATCATACCCGGAAGCGGGAGCCAGGTTGTGAACGGTGCTTCTGAAATTTTTGGAGCTGCATTAGTCAAAGCTTCAATTAAAGATGACTTGCCTGTATTTTCAAATCCAACCAGTACTGCTCTGCCTGCACCTTCTTTTTCAATATGGAATTCAGATTCGTGTTTACCGGCTCCTTTCTTTTTTTTCTGATCATCTTTTAGCTTCGATATTTTTCTGCGGAGTTCAGCTCTTAACTTATCGGTTCCTTTATGTTTCGGAATGGTGCTCATCATTTCTTCAAGCGCAGAAATTTTTGCTGTGGACGATTCAGCTTCTCTGAAAGTCTGCTCGGCTCTGAAATATTCTGGTGGAAGATTTGTCGGCATAAAGATTATTGTTAAAAGATTAACATTCAAAACGTAATCAATTTCTCAAAAACCTTCAACTATTAGATTAACCTGCTTTGTCATTCCGGACCCGTCTGCCGACAAGGCAGGCCTGATCCGGATTCTGAGCTATATGTGATCGAATTCAATTAGATGCTGAAACAAGTTCAGCAGAACGATCGTAAAATTTGAACGACAAATCTTTTATCTTTGTATGAGAATAAAATTTAGTCTTCTGAAAAAATGAAAAAGCATTCAAACCTTCCCGTAATAAGTATTGATGAAATTGTCCGCCCGACCAGAGTTGAGGTGGATTTGAAAAT
>DATIJX010000207.1:0-17463 GCA_035478175.1 Ignavibacteriaceae bacterium | reverse complement strand
ACAAGAAGTTGATTGTTCGTCTTGCAGAAGAAAAAAACATTCGTGTAGTCGTTACAGATAATAATCCTCCTGATGAAATCAAAAGTATTGAACGGGTTATTTATCCAAATATTGGTTCAACACTTCGGGAATCAATAATCAATTTTGCCACACTGGACTTGTTAATTTCTGCAAGTACCGGACCAATGCATATTTGTGCAGCACTTAAAGTCCCGACAATTTCGATGTTCTGTCCATTGCCTGCCTGTTCTCCAAAGCTGTGGGGTCCTCTTGGCAACAAATCTGAAATAATTCTCCCGGAAGAAAATTACTGCTCGACTGTTTGTCCGGGTGACCCGCACATTTGTGATTTTAGCGGAAAAGGAGGAATTGATAGTCAAATAGTTTTTGAAAGAGTTAAGAATTTTATAAATAGTGCTTGTTAACCATTTGTCTTTTAATAAAAATAAATTGCTATGGAAAACTCAAAAATCTCCCGAAACCTTATCACACTTATTCTCACAATCTCAATTATCAACCTGCTGATCTATCTTTTAACAACAGCGTTTACAAGCTACGGAATGTTTCGTGATGAATATTATTATCTGGCTTGTGCAAACCGACTTGACTTCGGATATGTTGATCATCCGCCGTTTTCAATATGGGTGCTTGCATTATGGAAATGGCTTTTCGGTGATTCGATGTTTGTAATCAGGATTATTTCTGCAATTGTAACTTCTATGATTGTCTTTATGATTGGATTGTTTACCATCCGACTTGGTGGAAATAAAACAGCAGTAATTATATCTTCAGTCACTTTTATGCTATCACCAATCTTTCTTGGTATGAATACCATCTATTCAATGAATGTTTTTGATTTTCTTTTCTGGATTTCTTCGGCTTATGTTTTTTTAAGAATAGTTCAAACTGGAAACAGCAAACTTTGGATTATGCTTGGAGTTGTGATAGGATTCGGATTGTTAAACAAAACCAGTATGCTTTGGCTCGTTGCCGGAATCTTTGCTGGAACAATCTTAACGCCATTAAGAAGAGATTTGAAAACAAAATATCCCTACATTGCTGCATTAATCGCATTGCTGATTTTCTCACCCTACATTATCTGGAACATAACACATGACTTTGCTCATCTTGAGTTTATGAGGAATGCTGCATCAAGAAAGTACGGCGGACTTACTCCTATTTCATTTATACTTGATCAAATACTAATTCTCAACCCACTATCAATTCTTATCTGGCTCCCGGGAATAGTTTTTTATTTCTTTAATAAAGATGGAAAGCAATTTCGCGCAGTCGGATATATCTGGCTTACTACTTTTATAATTCTTTTTCTTAACTGGCACAGCAAAGGGGAATATATTTCCGCAGCATATCAGATTCTTTTTGCGGGTGGTGCAGTGATGATAGAAAAATGGAGTACCAGGAAAAACTGGATTAAGTATGCTGTAACGGCTCCTATTATTTTATTCGGAATATTGCTTGCCCCATTTGCTCGTCCATTACTTTCGGTAGATAAGTTTGTAGAGTATCAAAATGCAATTGGTTTGAAACCACCAAGTAATGAAGGACATGAAACAGAGCTTCCTCAATTTTATTCTGATATGTTTGGATGGGAAGACTTAGCAAAAAATATTTCAAAGGTTTACCTGTCAATTCCTGAAGCAGAAAGAGAAAAAACGCTTGTCTATTGCAGCAACTACGGGAAAGCTGGTGCGATTGAATACTTTAGTAAAAAATATTCACTGCCTGCTGTGATTTGTCCGCATAACAGTTATTGGTATTGGTGGCCGGATGACAAGAAATATACAACAGTTATAATTATTGGCGGAGAGATAGAAGAACATCTCGAATCGTTGGAAGAAGTTTACGAGGCCGGATATCATCAAACTAAATATGCAATGCCGTATGAGAACAATCAAAAAATATTTATCGGAAGAGGATTGAAAATATCACTTGATGAAATAAGAGAGAGCAATAAAATATTTATATGAGTAAGTCTCCTTCTCATCTTACGTCTATTCTACTGGCTCTGCTTGTTACTTTTCTTTGGTCAACATCGTTTGTGATAATAAAAATCGGGCTTGCTGAAATACCACCATTAACTTTTGCCGGATTGCGTTACACGATTGCTTTTATTTGTCTTCTGCCGTTTGCATTTACAAAAACTAATTCTTCTGTAATAAAAAATCTTGAAAAGAAAGATTGGTTTAAACTTGTCCTTCTCGGCATACTGTTTTATGCTTTTACACAGGGGACTCAGTTCATTGGGTTATCACTTCTTCCTGCTGTTACTGTGAGTCTTTGGTTAAACTTTACTCCGCTTATCGTTGCCGTTATGGCAATTTTTCTGATTAGAGAATACCCGACAAAACTTCAGTGGTTAGGTGTGATTCTTTTCATACTCGGAATTTTCACTTTCTTTTTTCCTGTTGCTTTAAGTGACAACCAGGAAGTGGGACTAATTGTAATGACAATTGGAGTTCTTGCTAATGCTGCCTCTGCCGTTCTTGGGCGAAATATAAACCGCGCAGCCAGAATAAATCCTATCGTGGTTACTATAATCAGTATGGGTATTGGTTCAATTATTCTTTTGGTAGTTGGAATAATCCTTCAAGGATTTCCATCTATCAGCACTCAGAATATTTTATACCTGCTGTGGCTTGCTGTTATTAACACAGCACTTGCATTTACGATCTGGAACTTTACATTACGTACTCTTTCAGCAATGGAATCGAGCATAATTAATGGAACTATGCTGATACAAATTGCAATACTTGCGTGGATATTCCTTGGTGAAGCAATTACTTTGCAGGAAGGAATAGGAATGTTAATAGCTGCATGTGGTGCATTGATTGTGCAATTGAGAATTAAAAAACCCTCATCGAAGATGATGAGTGTTTCTGACAATTGGAAATAAAACTATTATTTGAAACGATTATCTTGAACAACCTTATTATAAAACCACTGTACATCAACATAAGCTGGGCTTCCTGAACCACCGCCCCTGTTTACAATTAAGAATTTCGAATAATGATCATCATCATCATATAAAAAAACATAATTATTTTCTGACTCATCAATATTATTTGGCCACGTTCCCGGACTGTGAAGAGGTGAATCGCTACCATCAAAAAGATTAGTTCCCGAGCCAACCAGGAAATCTGTTTTTCTAGTTAGACCAGCAAGATCAGCACTCTGAATTAAATATGAATTACCTCCAGCATCGCTATAAAAGTAAATATCTACAAGATGACTTGAGTCACTACTGATTCCCCATGCATTTCCAGTAGAAAGATCTATACCACTAGGTAATGAAGCCGGTGTTCCATGTGATTCATAAATCCTGACGAGATTAAATATTGTTGTTTGAATATCTGATACGAGCACTATTGGTGGAACTACGCTTGTCTCATCTTCAACAATACTTACCGAGAAAGTTGTGTCATTAAACTCATTTCTCTTTAAAGTGACGTTATGAACGCCTTCTTCAATATCGAAAATAGTGTCATTTGTTGTTTGTGTAGTATTAACACCATCTATCCATATTTGGGCACCAGATGGGATTGAGGTTATTAAAAGATTTCCTTCTGGTAAAGAAGGAGACACCGGATCATCTGAGCACGAATTGATTATTAAAACTACGAACAGAATTAGCAATGGATAAATTATTTTTTTCATTTTATTCTCCTTATTTTTTTTCAGGTTGAAAGCAAATTTTGAGCCATCGCAATTCTCAATAATTGCATTATAAAGTTTTTTATAGATTTCTAAGAAACTGATTTTTCATAGAAACAAGTATTGAACTATTACAAAAATTTCAGTCTTTAGTTTAGCAAGGTGTTTATATGTTGGTGAAAGAGACTTCTCGAAATACTGCAGTTGTTTGTTCGGTTATTTCCGATGCGGTTAATTTTACCATCGAAAGTTCCAGTCCATATACTTGTTATATCAGGGATTGGTATCTTTTCTTAAATGACCGGATCTTTTACTTCGACAGATGTATCAGGTGTTACTCTATCAGTAGTTATTTCTTCCTTTGGCTGATTAGTTTTTTTAATCAATAAAGAGAATCCAGATTAAAATAAAAAACCCTCATCGAAGATGATGAGGGTTTGAGGACAGCTAAAAATTAATATTTATTTGAAACGCTTATCGAGTTGAGCTTCATTGTAATACCACTGAACTTCAACCCATGCAGGTTCACCGGGAACACCTCCACCCCAACTAACAATTTTAATTTTAGAATAATGTCCGTCATGGTCATAGAGGAACACATAATTCGGTTCTCTATCATCCATATTATTAGTCCAGGTCCCTGTGTTTCTATCTGGAGAATCAGCTCCATCAAATAGATTAGAGCCGGAACCAACGAAAAATTTTGTTACTCTGACCAAACCAAAGAGATCCGCACTTTGCACAAGATACGGCTCACCACCGGTTCCAGAAGTTGAGTAATAAATATCAACAAGATTTGCTTGTGGTGAGGAAACTCCATGAGCTAATCCTGAAGAAAGATCCAATCCGCTCGGTTGGCTGGCATTTGTTCCGGCTGTTTCATAAATTTTTACCGGGCCATACAATGCTGTTGTGATATCGGAAACGAGTGTTATCGGTCCGACGATGCTTGTCTGACCAGCGGTAATACTAATAGCGAATGTTGTGTCTTTATAATCCTGGAGTCTTAAAGTAACGTTACGAACTCCTTGATTAATATCCTTAACAGTGTCTGGTGTTGTCTTGGAGGTGTTTAATCCATCTATCCAGATTTGAGCACCGGCGGGATTAGATGTTAAGTAAAGGTTTCCTTCTGTCGCTGTTGGTGAAATCGGATCATCATCCGAGCACGAACTTATTATTAAAGCGACAATCGGAATGAGTAACAGAAAAAATAATTTTTTCATTTTTTGCTCCTTATTTTTTATTCAGATTGAATGAGAATTTTGAACCATCTAACTTCATAGTAAAGGTTCCTGAGTAGTTATTAAGTTCTTTTGATAGTTTACCACTGTAACTTCCCTGGTAGCGGCTATGCAATTGGTCTGTCATTGTCATTTTTAGAGTAGTCGGACTGAAAGTTCCTTTGACTGCCTGGTTGATAACCTCCCTGTAATTTATTGTTATAGCACCGGAAAAGCTGCTATCAGCTTGTTCGGTTATCTTAAGAGTCGTGGCTCGTTTATCAAATACCCCAGTCCACGTTCCTTTAATATCGGGGATGGTTATCTTTTCTTCAACAACAGGTTCTTTTATTTCTGAAACCGTATCAGGTGCGGTTTGTTCAGTTTGAATTCCATCCTTTGGCTGCTCAGTTTGCTCGGTTTTCTTCTCACATCCCAAAAATACGATAGAGGTAGAAAGTAATACCAGAGCAAAAATCTTGGAATTCGACAATAATTTCACCATACTTTAACTCCTTTAATTTTGTCCAATAATCATGATTGTTAAACAAAACTTACCATATTTTTTCGTTTCTAAAAAGAAGATAAAAAATAACCAAAGAAATAGTGGTTAGCGACTATTTCCAGGCGCAATCAATTTTTCAATTCCTCTGAAGATTGTTTTTTTACTTTATATTAAATAGTTTCGCACAGCAATTGAGTGAATTTAATTAGTCCTCATTATTCACTCGTAAGATTCACTCGTAAGATTCACTCATAATTACATATCTCTGCCGCACAACTAACGGCCAGGCAAAAATATTTAACAACAATTAACTAAGGAGGCGCAATGCGCAAAGGCTATTTTATTGTGGTAATTTCCGCAATATTTTCTATGGTTCTATTTTTTCAGTTGGGCTGCAGCGAAGAGGGGACAGCCAAACCAAAAACACAGGCGGAGATGATTGCTTTGGGGAAATATATTGTTCACACAAGCGGGTGCGATGATTGTCATACACCTAAAATTTTTACTGAGAAAGGACCTGTCTTCGATACAACAAAACTGCTTGCAGGTCATTTGCAAAACGAAGTACTTCCTTCACTTGACGTAGCAGCATTGGGTCAGAAAACATGGGCAGCAACCACTATGGGCTTAACTGCATGGGTTGGTCCTTGGGGAATATCTTACGCAGCAAACCTTACGCCAGATAAAGCGACTGGTATTGGTGCTGTCACAGAAGAAATGTTTATAAAATCAATGAGGGAAGGAAAATTAAAAGGTGTTGGAAGACCACTCCTTCCTCCAATGCCATGGCAAGTTTATAGATTGAAAACTGACGAAGACCTTAAAGCAATCTATGCTTATTTGATGTCAATAAAACCAATTAATAACATGGTGCCACAGCCAACCCCACCTGATAAAACTGGTGAGATGCTAGCAACAAAATAATTATTTGTATTCAATAGGAGGCTAGACAAAGCACTCTTTTCTTTATTGAAGGGAGTGCTTTTTTGTTATTTATTCCTAGGTCAGATCAGATTCTTGCTGCAATTTTTCTGAAATGATAACCGTAAACAGCCAATGTCATTGCAAGCGGAAATTTATTTGGATGTCTGAACAGGCTAAACGCAAATAGTTTCCAGAAATACTTTTTTCCTTTCTCAAGAGTACCAAGAAGCCAAACCAGCATCATAAATGCTCTGACTTCTTTTAGCTTTATTTTATTCTTATTCCAGACTGGCAATTTGTAATTATTCAGGAAGTGCTTTACACGCAGGTAATATTCTTTTTGAGCATAGATGGTTTTTATAATTCTGGAATATCCGCCTATCAGTTCCTGATAATTCATCTTCGGAATAAAATTCATATAGCCATCCATATTATTCCCGCTGAATACATCGAGTAACCTGTTTTCAGATTGCATCTTCTTGAAAAGTTTTGTTCCGCTTGGTGCATTTAGCAAACCAACCATAGCAGAAACTATTCCGCTATCTTGTATAAAATCAATTTGATTCTGGAAGATCGCTGAAGAGTCGGTATCAAAACCAACAATGAATCCACCGGAAACTATGAATCCCTTTTGCTGAAGTATTTTTACAGATGATACAAGATTTCGCTTTAAATTCTGAGATTTACCGCATTCTAAAAGGCCGTCCGCACTTGGTGTTTCAATACCAACAAATATACTATTGAAGCCGGCACTGATCATTTTATCCATTAGCTCAGTATCATCAGCAAGGTTTATTGAAACTTCTGTGATAAAACTAAAAGGATACTTTTTCTGTTTTGACCATTCAATCAGAAGAGGAAGTGTTTCTTCTTTTAATTTTCTTTTATTCCCGATAAAGTTATCATCCACAATGGAAATCGGTCCACGATAGCCCAGCCCGTAAATAGTTTCAAGCTCATGGATGAATTGCGAACTCGTTTTAGTTCTTGGTGTTCTTCCATTCAGCATTGTTATACTGCAGAAGTCGCAATCGTACGGACATCCTCTTGAATACTGTAATGATAGGGAAGCATATCTTTTTATCTCCAGCAATTCCCACAATGGCGTGGGTGATCTGGTTATATCCGGAAATTCTTCAGAAGAGTAAACATGTTTTGGGTTACCTTTTTTCAAGTCTTCAAGAAAAGGTGGAAGAGTGTTTTCCGCCTCATTTAAAATAAAATGATCAACTCCGGGAAAATCTTTATGCTGGGTTGTTGCAAGCGGACCGCCAACAACAATTTTGGTGCTGAGAGTGTTGCAGCGTCTGATTACTTCTTTAAAAGATTTGATCTGGATATTCATTCCGCTGAGAAAAACATAATCAGCCCAGATAATATGCTTGTTCTCTAAGTTAGAAATGTTCATATCAATTAGCTTCTTCTCCCATTCTTTAGGCAGTGAAGCAGCAACGGTGATCAATCCAAGCGGGGGTTCAGCAACTTTCTTTGCAACAAACTTCAATGCATCTTTGAAACTCCAGAAGGAAGTAGGAGTCTCAGGATAAACTAATAAAATTTTCATTCGGCAATCTGCATAATTATGATTTTAATACCAGTGAATTATGCAAAATTATACTCACAGTTTTTGTAAAAGATTTGTAAAAAGAATGAGAGCCGGTTTGACCTTCTGTTTGGAATAAGGGATATTTGTTTCAGATATAATTATTTAAAGATTGAAAACAGTTTAATTGAGAAATAAATCTTTCAATCGTACAATCTTTCTAATATTTTAATTTTATAAAAGAGAAATAACAATGAGAGGCAAGCACTCTCTGTTCTACCATATTCTGATTTTTGTTATAGCACAACTTGTGTGGTTATTGCTGCTTGGAATATGGATATACTGGTATGTTTCAAACTACATCGTTTTCGAAAAGGTCGGCGAGGAAGTTTCACCCCAGCTAATCTACGATGTCCAGAATGCTCTTCCTTTTATACTTGGCTTAATCTTACTTATCGGACTATCATTCACAACATCTTTAATCTTCAGACATTTGAATGTTCAGCTTCGTATAACCGAGCTTTATGACAACTTCATTGGAAATGTCACGCACGAACTAAAATCACCTCTCTCCTCAATTCAATTATATCTTGAAACTTTAAAGCAAAGAGAAGTTCCAGTGGAAAAAAGAAAAGAATTTATTGATATGATGATGAAAGATGCTGACCGTTTGCAGAGTCTTATAAACTCTATTCTGGAAATATCAGCTCAGGAAAAGAAAAAATTATTGCAGGATTACAGAGTTCACAAGGCAGAGATTATCGTGAAAGAATTAATTGAAGAATCCTGCGAAAAATTTCGTGTTGAAAAAGAGAACTACCGGATAATCAGCAATGCTGCTTGCGAAATAGTAGCCAGCAAAGATGCATTGAAAGTTGTATTTGATAACCTTGTGGACAACGCCGTTAAATACTCAACAATACAGGCAAAAATTGTTGTTTCATTAATTTGTAATTCAAAAAAGGTTGAAATCATTTTTTCTGATCTCGGTATAGGGGTCGCCGCAAAAGAACAGAAAAAAATATTCAATAAGTTTTACAGAATTTATAACAAAGAAATACCAAATGTTAAAGGAACCGGGCTCGGACTTTACAGAGTTAAGGAAATAATTAAAGCTCATAATGGAAAAATAACTGTCTTGAGTGAAGGTGAAGGTAAAGGAACCACGTTTAAACTTGAGCTGCCTGCTTACAGTGCAATGAGCAAGCGGCAGTTGAAGAAATTTCTACAAACGGAAAAACTAAGAGGGGCTTAAGAAAAGATGACAGAAGATTATAAAGGAAGCAGAATTTTGCTTGTTGAAGATGAAGAAACTCTTGCAGTCGGATTGGAATATAATTTAACTGAGGAAGGTTACTTGGTTGAATGGGCTAAGAATGGCAGAGAGGCTATTGATTTTTTCAAATCTGGAAGATTTGATCTAATAATACTTGATATAATGCTTCCGTACGTCAATGGTTTTGAGGTTGCCGAAATAGTTCGAAAAGCTGATCCGCAAATACCTATTCTAATGTTAACTGCAAAAACTGAATCCGGCGATAAAGTAAAAGGACTTGAGAAAGGCGCTGATGATTATTTGACTAAGCCGTTTCATTTACGTGAGCTTCTTTTGCGTGTAAACGGAATGTTAAAAAGAAAAAGCTGGTATAAAGGCTCTTCCGAAAAACAGCCGGTTTTTAAGTTTGGTGATAACGAAATTAATTTTGAAACGCTTAATTGCCGGCACGGCGAAGAAGAAATACGGCTCACTCCTCAGGAAGCAATGCTGTTGAAGTATCTTGTGGAACGTAATGGGGAGATTGTTTCAAGGAAAGAACTGCTGGAAAATGTCTGGCATCTCAATCCTGATATTGAAACGCGCACTGTGGATATTTTTATTGTACGACTGCGAAAATATTTTGAATCAAACCCATCGAATCCGGTTTACTTTAAAAGCATTCGTGGCGCAGGGTATATGTTCGAGGAAAAATAGTAGTTACTTGAAAATGTTTTAAGAAAATTATCTTCTTCTGCCAAAGTTTTTACCACCGCCGGCACTGTTCCTGTCACGTTCCTGTTTAGCCTCATTAACTGACATTTTTTTACCTTTGAGCTCAAAATCATTCAGAGTTTTTAATGCTTTCTTTGCTTCAACCTTTCGAACCATTTCTACAAATCCAAACCCTCTGGACATTTGGTTCGATATATCACGGACGATCCGAACATTGCTGACACTTCCGTGCTCAGCAAACAGCGCAGTAAGTTCCTGCTCATTTACTTCATGCGATAAATTTCCCACAAATATTTTCATTGGTTTCTCCTACTCATTATTATTCAAGTACGATTAAAACAGAATCACGTATAAAATTAAACATGTTCTCCGGAAGCTGTTATTCAATTCAAGTATTAATTGACTAAGAATTATAACAGATAAATAGATCAACTTAAAAAAGAAGCTGAACCAGGTTCAGCTTGTTAACAAAAAACTAATATTTATCTTCTTCTTCCGCCGCCGCCTCTTTCCTTCTGAGGTCTGGCTTCGTTAACGATAATTTTTTTCCCTTTAAACTCGAATGTGTTTAGTGTTGATAATGCTTTCTGTGCTTCGGCTTTTCCGGGCATTTCAACAAAACCGAATCCCTTTGATGCCTGGCTGAACATATCGCGTATTATTTTAACGCTCTCTACTCTTCCGTGTTGTGAAAAAAGATCCTTTAGCTCCTCATCTTTAACATCGGATGCTAAGTTGCCTACATAAATATTCATTTCGTTCTCCTTTTAAATTGAATGATAATAAGTGAGTATCCGGCTTCAGATAATGAATAAAAATCTGACCGGCATTTTTGCCTCTGTAAATAAATTTAGGATTAAAAGAGCGGAACTGTGAGAAGTATTTCTCTTATCTTAGTTTTATTTCGCAGAACGATTGCAAAATAGACTTATTACCATTCACTTACAAGACTAATTGACAATCTGGCCATCATTAAGCACTTATTATTCTTTTAATACACTTATTAACTGCTATTTTGCGAATCTTAATTTCGGTATATTGCACAGAGAAGAAATTAACAGCGCACCCTTATCTTACCGTTGAATATTTCCTCAATAATCCATTTTTAAAATAATTTAATAAGATATTTCATATTGAAATTAACACGACAATTAACCAACCGCGAGAATAAATCTTTAGACTTGTATTTTCAGGAAATTGGCAAGTATGTTCTTTTAAAGCCTGAAGAAGAAATTGATCTGGCAATAAAAATTAAAAAAGGCGATATGGCTGCACAGGATAAATTAGTAAGAGCCAACTTAAGATTTGTTGTTTCCGTTGCAAAGATGTACCAAAACCAGGGACTTTCACTCGGTGATTTAATAAATGAAGGGAACATCGGTTTAGTAAAGGCTGCACAGCGGTTCGATGAAACAAGAGGATTTAAATTTATTTCCTATGCTGTCTGGTGGGTAAGGCAGGGAATAATGTCAGCAATTGCAGATCAGTCAAGAGTTGTTCGTCTTCCGCTTAACCGTGTTGGAAACTTAACGAAGCTTGGAAAAGTTTACAGAGAATTAGAGCAGGAATTTGAAAGAAAACCAACTACAGAAGAACTTGCAAAAATTCTTGAAATCAGTTCAGACGAAGTTGCTTATATACTTCAGATATCCAGCCGGCAGGTATCTGTAGACGCACCGTTCAACAATGGTGATGAGAATAAAAGTACACTAATGGATGTACTGCACAATGATGAGCAGCCTATGCCCGACACAGAATTGATGCACGATTCTCTTAAAAATGAAGTTGCTGATATCCTTTCCACACTGGATGAAAGAGAAGCAGAAGTTATCAGGCTTTCCTTTGGAATTGGCAGTAACCAAAAGGCCACGTTGGAAGAAATTGGCGAAAGATTTAATCTTACGAGAGAACGAATAAGACAAATCAAAGAAAATGCTCTGAGAAAGCTGCGAAGTTCAAAAAGAAGCAATAAGCTTAAAGATTATTTAGGCCAGTAGGATTCTTCATTATTCTTTCTTCACTAGCCCGCCCACATTTTAACATTTTATATTTCCACCTCATTTGGTGGTGATACTTAAACAGCACCTGCATATATTGCACCTGTTAATAACGGAATTGATAAATCAGCAGGTGCTAAAATGAAAAAGAAGACTTACTCCAAAGAAATTTACCTCCCCGAACTTAAAGAATTTGCAGCCGCTTATCCGCAATTCGCAGGACTAGCAAGCGGTGATGGAAAATTTCTATTCGATATTGTTATGAAGCCCGAAACTTTTATCCAGGCTATGATTTTAACTGAATATGGAATGCCGGCTGTGACCAGCGTAGCCGAGTTGTGTTATAATGAAGCAAGAAAGAAAAAAGGTTTCCAGTTTACCGGCAGAGTTAAGCAGTTTATCGGGGCGATGATTGCATCTTTAATGGCAGCTAATGGCTATAATAAAACCGGAAGAAAGAAATCTATAATTCATCGTGCATACACCCGCGGTGAATTTTATGTAAAAAAATAATGAATTAGATTTGAGCATCAGGCAACTTTTTCACACGCTTGCTTTTTAAGTGGTTTAATTTAGGAAGTATGAAAAATTTTCCATAAAATTTATTATTTACTATATTTAACAGCAGTAATTTCTATATGCATTCACTTTACAGTTTTACAATTTTGATGTATTTTTGCATTTTGCATATTGCATATTGCATATTGCATATTGCATAGTGATAGAACTCAAATCTCTTTATATGAAATATGAAGAAAATACGATTGTTGCTTATTGAGGATAATCGACTTCTGCGGGAAGGTATTTCGGCTTTGCTGAAAAAGCAGCCGGATATGGCTGTCGTTTCTACTGTTGGCAATGGCGAAAACATTTCTATGCTTGTCAAAAAGCTAAAACCCAATATAGTGCTTCTCGATCTTGGTTTACGCAGCCAAAACAGTTTGCAAGTCGTAAAATTGATTAAACAAAGTTTTCAGGAAACTAAAATAATTGTGATGGATCTTATTCCATTACAGGCAGATGTTTTTGAATTTGTTCGGGCAGGGGTTTCAGGGTTCATGCTAAAAGATATAAATGTTTCAGATTTTTTAAAGACGATTCGTTCAGTTAATAAAGGGGCTCAGGTTTTACCGCCGAATTTAACCGGATCACTTTTTTCTCAGATTGTTGAAAATGCCATACATGGATCAAAACCATCCTTAATTAATGAAGCAGTTCGCATGACAAAACGTGAAAAGCAGGTAATTGAATTAATTGCAGACGGTTCTACTAATAAAGAAATAGCACAAAATCTTCATCTATCAACCCACACTGTAAAAAGTCACGTTCATAATATCCTTGAAAAATTATCTCTTAATACTCGTGTCCAGATTGCAAAGCATGCTCATATGTCTGAATCATATAAGATTGCAATCGATTCGACTTCATTATTTGATGAATAATTACCTTTCCTAAGATCATCAAAAAGATGTAGTTCTTTTTTCATCCTTTTGACCGATTGATTTTAGCTCCCAAATGGTTGCATTTTACTTTTGTAAAAATGCGAATGATTTAATTACGTTATTAATCATGATGCTTTACTATCAATGTTTCTATTTATTAAAGATAAGACTATGAAAAAGATCAGATTATTAATAATTGAAGATAACCGTCTTCTTCGTGATGGAATCCTTGGGATTCTTAAACCTCATAAGGATATAATTGTAATTGCCGCATCCGGAGACGGTAAGAATACTCTTGTAAAAATAAAGCAGTTAAAACCTAATGTTGTTCTTCTGGATTTGGGATTGCGAAGTCAAAACAGTTTACACGTAGTAGAAATAGTTAAGAAAGATTTTCCGCAGGCAAAAATAATAGTTATGGATCTTGCACCGGTGCAAGCTGATATCTTACAGTACGTAAAAGCAGGTGCTAACGGATTTATCCTGAAAGACGCATCGCTTAATGACCTTTTAATTACGATACGAACAGTTTATGATGGTGCAACCGTACTTCCACCGATGCTAGTTGATTCTCTTTTTTCCCAGATCGTTGATCACGCAGTACGAGAAGGTAAATTTAAAATTAAACAAGCCGTTCGTATGACAAAAAGAGAACACGAAGTTATTTTGCATCTGGGCGAAGGGATGAGTAATAAAGAGATCAGTCAAAAAATGCACGTATCAACTTATACGGTTAAAAGCCATATCCATAATATTATGGAGAAACTTGCTTTACATACACGCCTGGAAATTGCAAATTATTCTTATACCGGAGATACACTTAAAACTATTGCCAGAAGTATTTCGACAATAAATCAATAACTGTTCCTTTAGAGCCCTCTATACCATCGCATATCAATCTAAAGGATTAATCCCTTTATCATTCCTTAGATTCATTTTTTATGGTTGTCACATATAATATCTTCCTGTTGTGCTGATGCCGTAGAAATCAGATACTGTATGAATTGAGAGAATTCTTCAAATGAAAATTGATAGCAGGTGCGGATGAAATTTAGGTCGGAATTTGAAACAATTGGGGATAATTAATGATAAAGTTATTACAAAAAAGAACCAGGTGCCTTTTAATACATCCCAAATTTTCACCATACAGTTTTTGGAATTTTGTTGAAGTGAGTAAAATAGTTGGTGCAAAATATCAGGCAGCACCACTTGGTTTAATGACTGTAGCTGCCTTATTACCTAAAGAATGGGAAATTAAGTTAATTGATACAAATGTTGAACCTCTTCTGGATGAACATTTCGCGTGGGCCGATTTAGTATTTACTGGTGGAATGCTGCCGCAGCAAATTGGCATACATGACATAATTAATTTATCTCACCAAAAAAATAAACCTGTCGTTGTTGGCGGACCGGATCCAACATCCCAGCCGCATCTTTATCAATCTGCAGATTACCTCGTGCTGGGAGAGGGTGAGAATAGCATACCAATGTTCTTGAACGATCTGGCGAATGGAAGTAAGAGAGGTGTGTATATACCTACTGAGTATGCGGATATGACTAAAGCTGTTGTGCCAAGATTTGATCTGATAAACTTTAACAATTACATACATCTGAATATACAATTTACCCGCGGCTGTCCTTTTAATTGTGAATTTTGTGATATAATTGAATTGTATGGCAGAAAACCCCGCTCAAAAACTCCCGAACAAATGGTTAAAGAACTTCAAGCCTTATATGATCTGAATTACAGAGGTCATATTGATATAGTTGATGATAATTTTATTGGGAACAAGAAGCAGGTAAAGGAAACTTTGCGAGCCATAAAAGTGTGGTCCAAAAAAAATAATTACCCCTTCTATTTTGGAACGGAAGTTTCTATTAATCTTGCAGATGATGACGAGCTGCTGGAATTAATGAGAGATGTTGACTTTCGTCTTGTGTTTACCGGTCTTGAAACTCCCGAAGATGAAGTATTAGAAAAAGCAAACAAGAAAACAAATATAGGCAGATCAGTTGTTGAAGCTACAAAGAAAATCAGTTCATATGGAATGGTAGTCAATGCAGGATTCATCATAGGATTTGATAATGAAAGTAACCAGATAGCAAAAAAGATGAATGGGTTCATACAGGATTCGGGAATATGTACCGCTATGCTTGGACTGATGTATGCGATACCAAACACAAAGTTAACCAAACGATTGGCTCTGGAAGGGAGATTGTTTGAAGAGTCTTCCATTTTTACTGATACGCAAACTCAAATTGACCAGGCTTCCTGCGGTTTAAACTTTATAACGCTGAGACCAAGGATAAATATTCTAAGAGATTTTGTTGAGGTTATAAGTTATATATATAAACCCGAACATTATTATGAAAGAATAATCCGTACTTGTTTAAGTCTGAAAGTAACTAATAAGTATAAACATAATTTTAAAAGGACCTTGAAGAATTTGAGATCGTTTTCGAGGATTCTTAGAAAAGTTGGATTTAATAGAACAACCGGAAAACCATTCTGGAAAATGTTTTTTACTGTTCTTCTCAAAAACCCAAAAGCAATTGAATGGGGTGTAAGTCTTTCTGCAATGTTCATACACTATTACAAACACTCAAATTTTGTAATCGATCTTACAAACCAGCAGATTGATTATATCGACGAATATGGAGAAGATATGTATAATCAAAAAAGAATTAATTTGACAGAAACAAAGGTTGCAAACTATGCTGAGTGAACTCATCTGAAAACAATAGATGGAAAAATTATTAGTTAATGATAAATGAAGTATTAAATCAAAAAAATAAAATGAACATACTTTTAGTTTACCCGATGTACCCCGATACGTTTTGGAGCTTCAAGCACGCTTTGAAATTTGTATCGAAGAAAGCAAGCTTTCCGCCTTTAGGATTATTAACTGTTGCTGCAATGCTTCCGGACAATTGGAATAAAAAATTAATTGATATGAATGCAAACGAGTTAACGGCCAATGATATCCTGTGGGCAGATTTTGTTTTCATAAGCGCAATGTCTGTTCAAAGCAAATCTGCTGATGAAGTGATACAACGATGTAAAAATCTGAACACAAAAATTGTAGCCGGTGGACCACTATTCACAAGCAGCTCTGAATATTATGAAGATGTTGATCATCTTGTTCTTAATGAAGCTGAAATTACTCTTCCATTGTTTTTAGATGATCTCGAAAAAGGAATTCCAAAACATAAATACACTTCAGATGAGTGGGCTGATATTACAACCACACCTTTGCCCCGATGGGATATTGTTCCGATAAAAAACTACACATCAATGAATCTTCAGTACTCACGCGGCTGTCCTTTCGATTGTGATTTTTGTGATATCACAGTTCTATATGGAAGAAAACCCCGCACAAAAACCAAAGAACAGGTAATAGATGAATTAGACATACTATACTTTACCGGCTGGCGTGGACCTGTTTTTTTTGTTGATGATAATTTCATTGGCAATAAAGCAAAGCTGAAGAGAGAAATTCTTCCTGCAATAATTGAATGGATGAAGAAAAGAAAAAATCCTTTTTACCTGAATACGGAAGTATCAATAAATCTTGCTGACGACGAAGAGCTTATGCAATTGATGGCGAAAGCTGGATTTGAAGCTGTGTTTGTAGGAATCGAAACTCCTAATGATGAAAGCCTTATTGAATGTAATAAACCTCAGAACAGGAACCGTGACCTGATATCGAGCATCAAGAAAATACAACAATTCGGACTGGAAGTTCAGGGAGGATTTATAGTTGGGTTTGATAATGATCCGCCATCAATTTTTGAAAAGCTTGCAAACTTTATACAGGAAAGCGGAATCGTTACTGCAATGGTTGGTTTGTTAAATGCACCGAAGGGTACAAAACTTCAAAAAAGATTGGAGAACGAAGGAAGGATGCTGAAAGATTTTACAGGCAACAATACTGACTTTTCAATTAACTTCATCCCGAAGATGGAAACGAAAGCGCTACTCGACGGATACCAGAAAATTCTGAATAAAATTTATTCACCGAAATATTATTATGAAAGAGTTATGCGCTTTATGAAAGAGTTTGAACCAAAAAAGAAAAAAGTATTTCACCTCAATCCTAATTATATACTTGCGCTTTTCAGATCAATATTTAAGCTGGGCGTTATCGGTGAGGAAAGAATATATTA
>DATIJX010000206.1:0-19411 GCA_035478175.1 Ignavibacteriaceae bacterium | reverse complement strand
CCCCCCCTCCCCCGAAAAATTTTCCACAAAAAATTCTCCCGTGATTATGAAAAAGAAATTTCATATTTCTGTCGGGAAAAAATATCCAACAGGTTTTACGTAGCTTGAATAAAGCCCGATTTAATTAAACACAAAGGTTTTAAAATGAAAAATATTTTTTATTTATTCTTAATAGTTCTAATAACAACATCTGAGAATATTAAATCTCAGGAAATTAATCCGCTTGATTTTTTCCCCCACCACGTTGGTGACTTGTGGCAGTATTTCAATCATACACAAGCCGGAAGTGAATTTTGGGAAAAGAGAATTACTGATATTGATACAATATGGACAGATTCCTCCAAAATTATTACTTTCAATTACAGAAATTCGTATGATATTCTCCACAAAATATATTTTAGTGATAGTCTTACTGTTTACTGGAAAACATTTGGTGACTGGGGTATCAGATACAGATTCAATGTGCCATTAAATACTTTTTGGCTGAGCGATCCTTATTTTCCATATTATACCAAGTATGTTAATGAAGGTGAAGAATTAGTTTTTGATGATACTTTGTCCTATAGAGAGTATTGGACAGCACCAGACACATTATTTATACTATCATTGTGGAATGAACGTTTAGCTTTAGGTATAGGTGAGTTTTATAGAGAATTTGAAGTTGGTATTACGGTTCTAATCGGTTGTATTATTAACGGGGTTCAGTACGGAACAATAATAAGTGTCGACGATCAGAACAGTTTCACTCAACCCGCACAATATTTATTAAATAATTTTCCTAATCCTTTTAACAATCAAACAAACATTCATTACTTCATTCCAGTTTCATCTTATGTCACCATAACGATATTTGATATTCTGGGAAGAGAGGTTAAAAAATTATTTGACGGAGAAGAAACAGCAGGACATTATTACCGAACCTGGAAACCAAATGATGGAGCAAGCGGATTATATTTCATTGTTTTGAGAACTGAGAAGACACAATTAACTCACAAAATTTTATATCTGAAATAAGAGTATCAAAATGAAAACTGTAATTAAATTTTTTTTACTAGTGTTATTATTTTCTCATCAATTAAATGCTCAATACTCAGTTAATATTGAAATTGTTGAACCACCCATGCCAGAATTAGCTGCGTCAGAGCAGCCTGGCGGGAGATTGATCACATCAATCGCAGAAAACGGTAAATATTTAAGAGTTCTCATCGTATTTGTTCAATTCAAAGATGATAACTGGAATCCAAACTGGACTGAATGGAAAAAAAATTCTGCTCCAACTGGCTGGATGAACACAAATATAATTGATCAAACAATCAATCAGAATTCAACAAACCAAAATCTTACACATTATTATACAGCGATGTCATTAGGTCACTATAAAGTGATTGGTAATACTTACCACTGGGTAACTTCAAAGACTAGAAATGAATACATTTCTTTAAACTGGAAGAGAGGGCAGATAAATAAACATATACTTCAGGAAATGGATAATTTCATAGATTATTCGATATATGACAAATGGAGTAAGCTTGGTGAGTACAACCACGCTTGGGGTGCTGATGGAGAGGTTGATATGATCTGGATGGTTTACAGAAATATAGCTAAAGATTTACCAAATCCACCGTATACTGCTTGGCAATTAGGATTTGGAGATGGAGTAGTTCTTTGGTCAGGAGAAGCATCACTTGGTGGTGGTGGTATTTTACCTGTAGATAGTGGCGCAAGAACTGTCGATCTTGGTTGGTATGGACTTGTATCTGGTGTAACTATGATGATGGGATACAACGGTTTAGGTTACGTTAAAAATGTTCTTGTTCACGAATTCGGACATCATTTGCTCGGAGGAAACGAAGCGCATCTTGGTACTGCTGGTTTATGGGCTATGATGGCGGGCTATGGTTCAAGAAGTCAGATGGCGAATTCCTGGGAAAGACATCGCCTTGGCTGGCTTAATCCAATGCAATACAACTATAATCCCCTGATTCCGGTTCCACTTCAAGATCACCTGACAACCGGGCAAGCATTACGAATTTTAATCCCTGGTTCTAATCCTGCAAGATACTATTATCTTGAAAACCATCAGCGAATTTCTCCATTTGATAACATAGATTATATTGGAGATGGAAAAGGAATATATGTGATTTACCAGGGAGGAACCGGCGAATCTTCACTTAGGTTCTGGAATGCTGAAGGGAGATCAATCTGGACTCGCGATCATTGTGCGACTCACCCGAATGGTGCGATTGTTGCAGTATTCAAAGAAGGATTACAGAGTCCAAGTGGTAAATTTGATACTGAAGCAATACCTCATACTGCGTGTTATACTAATGGTCCCACGTTATCACCTATCGAAGCGTTCGTAAGCCCAATTACCGGGCAAGATGTATTTCAACCTTTATTTGCAGGTGATAACAGGGATATGTTGAAACCAGGTTATGTAGAAGTTTTTAATCCGAATAGTAATCCTGCTGTTGAAGGAATTTCGTTCCAAGTTATTTCTGAAAGTAATCAATTGAAAATAATTCAGAAAGTTGAAACGGGAACAATTTATAGTACGCCTCCTTCAAAACCTCAAAACCTAGCAGTATCCACAAGTGTTAATTATCATCCTTATTTAACCTGGGATGCAAATCAAGAACCCGATGTACTTTCGGGTGGTAGTTACAAAGTGGAAAAATATTCAACTTATGAAGTTGGTTGGTTCGCATTAAACACGACACCGAATAATTACTATGAGGATTTGACAGAGACAATATGCCCGCCAGGACAGCAATGTCAAACCGGACATTTTGTTCGTTATAGAGTAAGAGCTATCGATAACACTCAAAAGGTTTCAGTTCCATCAGATTCGGTTATGCAAATGGTGTTGGGCGGTTATCCCGATAAAATTAATGTTGATCCGCCAAGCAGTGAAAAGCCAACAGAATATTCATTAATGCAGAATTATCCCAATCCATTTAATCCAACAACAACTATTTCTTACTCTATTCCAAAGAACGGATTAGTAATGTTAAAAGTGTATGACATTTTGGGAACCGAAGTAGCTGAATTAGCAAATGAAGTTAAGGAAGCTGGAAATTATTCTATTACTTTTAATGCTTTAGAATTGCCAAGTGGAATTTATTTCTACACACTTTCTTCTGGTAATTTTACAACAACAAAGAAATTAATTCTACTGAAGTAAACTTCTATAAAATTCAAAAGCCGGGGCTAAACACTCCGGCTTTTATTACTTCTTTAATTCTCTTTCAATCGCAGCAATAACTTCTTCACTCGTCGGCTCAACCTTAGAGCGGTATCTGCCAACAATTTTTCCTTCCTTTGAAATAAGGAATTTCTCGAAGTTCCATTTTACATCACCTTTTTCAGTAAAAGAATTATTAATCAATCTTTCATAGAGCGGTGACTTATCCTCTCCGAGTACTTTTATCTTGTCAAAAAGTTTAAAGGTTACTCCAAACTTTGAGCTGCAGAAATTTTGTATCTGCTCATTTGTGCCGGGTTCCTGTCCACCGAAATCATTGCAGGGAAAAGCGAGTATCTCAAATCCCTTTGGATTATATTCTTTATATATTTCTTCCAGCCCTGCGTATTGACGTGTGTATCCGCATTCACTCGCAACATTTACAATCATTAAAACTTTTCCGTTGTATTCGGAAAGATTAACTTCTTTATTGTTCATATCGAGAACTGTTATATCGTTTATGTTATCCATTGAACTAGTTTCCTTTTGAATATTTGTTACTTTTTCCTGTGCGAATAACTGTGACGAGGTTATAAGCAAGGTAATCAATAAAAATTTCTTAATCATTGTAACTCCTGTTTAATTGGAATAAACACACATTGGATAAAATAAGTTCAAATTATTTTTCTGAATTACTTTTCACGCGAACAAGATCCATTACCAGGCACGAAGTAAGCGGAACAGCTTCTGTCAGTTTTCTTGAAGAATAGATTTTGGATCCCACAAGTTGTCCAAGAAAAAATGTAGGAACGGTAAATAAGAAAGTTAAAATCTCAAAACTACTTCCTGATAAAATTCGAAACGCAACTATAAATAATATGGGCAGATGAATTGCGAATAAAAACTGCAATGAAAACCTTCGCACATTTGCTCGCCAGTATCCGAAGGGGATATTAATTATAAAAGTAAATAATGTTAGTAGAAGAATATTCATCCTTGAGTAATATTTTAAAAGTTAACTTAGTTAAAAGTTTCTACTGGGAAAAATACAAAATGTGGTTACTTAAATACATAAGTTGTCATCACGAGACCGGCTTTTGCCGGGTGAAGTGATCTATTATTATGGTAGAACCAAGAGATTGCTTCGGTTGTTCCTCCCTCGCAATGACAGATTCCGTAATAATCAAATGACCAAAGTTTAAGTCCTAACTCATCAACGCAGCTATTGCTGTTGTATTTGCAATATCATCAACGCTACAGCCACGGCTTAAATCAAAGAATGGTTTCTTCAATCCCTGAACCATTGGACCGACAGCTTCAGCTTTGCCCCAGCGCTGTGCAATTAGTAACTAATCAACTTAATTGATTATAAATAATAAATTACTTATGTTAAAATTAAAAATTGAAAAGGAAATGTCTAGTAAAATAAAAACTATACTCATAATACTGACTCTCTCTTCTTTCCATGTGCCATCCTTTAAGATTTATTCTCAAGTCAATAATTTATATTCTGATTCCTCTTCAATTAAACCCACCTGGCGACAATCAGATTTAAAATTGAATCAATCCCAATTTGAAGACTTGTACACAGTCAACAGTTCAAGCAAAGAGATTAAAATTAAAAATTCCGTTAACGATATGAATGAGGAATGGATTGAACTCCATCCAAAAGTACCAAGAGTAAATTACTGGGCTGTTCATTTTACAAATAAAGATACAGGTGTCGCTGTAGGTGAACAAGGTGCAGTAATCCGGACAACTGATGGGGGTGATAAATGGCTTAATGTAAATACTCCATTTAAAAAAACATTCCGGGGGATTGGCGGTAATAAAGATGGTAGAATAATTGCAGCAGGTGATAGCGGTATAATTATTTTATCAATCGATTGCGGTGAAAACTGGCAGTTAATACAAAGCGGTACAAGTGAAAGGTTATGGAATTTGCAAATGATAAACGATGAACTTGGATGGGTTGTTGGCGAAGGAGCTGTTGCGCTAAAAACTGTAGACGGCGGCTTTACCTGGATATCACAGGTTACGCCGCTTGCGGGTTATCCTTTCTATGATGTTTCCTTTCTTGATTCTTTATTTGGATATATAACCGCCTGGGGCGGGCAAATCCTCAGAACTACAGACGGAGGAGTTAGCTGGATTGTCAGGCAGGCGGGAAACCCCTATACTTTAAGCACCATAAAGGCAGTAACAAGGCAGAAAGCAGTTGCGTTAGGTTTTGCAGGAAAACACGTTTACACATCTGATGGAGGTGAAAGCTGGCAGCAATTAGCTGGACTCGGCAGTACTTTCCGAAAGATTGTCTTCATTGATACGTTAAATGGATTTGCAGTTGGAGAGACAGGAAGTTTTGAAACAATCGATGGTGGAGAGACTTGGGATTTGAGAGATGATGTAAAAAGCGCTAGATATGTCACATTTACGAATAAGGATTTCGGTTATGTATGTGGTGATGGATTGATTTTGGATAAGACAACAAATGCAGGCCAGAACTGGTTTAGGACAATAATAAATGATGATTTTAGCGATGTGTTTTTTACCGATTACCAAAATGGTTGGTTTATTGGATATTCCTGGTACCAAAATAACTTATGTCAAACAACTGATGGTGGAATTACACTGTTACATCGCACTGATTTTCCAGGTGATCGACCTTCTTCTGTTTACTTTTTAGATAGCTTGGAAGGGCTTGTTGGGGTTAACAACAAGATATTTAAATCTTATAATGGCGGATTAAGTTGGGAAGAAAAAGTTGTTAATGGTATTGACAGTTTATTATTTGGTGGAGAGTTTGATCGATTGTTTTTCCTAAATCGAAATATTGGGTGGGCATTAAATAATAATTATGCTATTAATACGCAGGATGGTGGAGAGACTTGGCAATCAAAATTAAATATTACAGGATTGACAGGAATATTTTTTATTGATTCATTAAATGGATGGGTAACTCCAAGTGGGAAACCATTTAAGACAACGGATGGAGGTGAAACCTGGTTAGAGCAGACTAGTTTTCCATCTAACGGTGCAAATGATGTTTTTTTTAATGACAGTCTAAATGGTTTTATTTCAAGGTCAAATGCGTTATATAGAACTACTGATGGAGGGATAAATTGGACATTAGTTACGGATGTAACAAACTTTGCCTATGGAAGATTCAGTAATATATATAAACGTAATTTGTTTTTAGCCGGGGGAGTTCGAACTTATAAAACTACAAATTCAGGTGAAAACTGGGAAGAGGTTACTGAGCTTCGAGATCGATTTATAGAATATATCCGAATCTGGGATATTAATAATGGTTATGCAGTTGGAAGAACTGGTCTTATATTAAAATTAATTGATTCAGTGGTTAGTGTTGGTGATAACAATACAATAGTTCCTGATAAGTTTTACCTGTACCAAAATTATCCTAATCCGTTCAATATTTCAACTACAATCAAATTCTACTTGCCCAAGAATTCAAAAGTCAAAATAACAATCTATGATTCATTGGGCAGACAAGTTAAAATATTAGTTGATAAAGAATATGAGGCGGGTTTTCATCCCATTAAATTCAACGCGAATGAACTAGCATCTGGTATGTACTTATACAAAATAGAAGGTGGCGATTTTAACGAAGCAAAGAAAATGATTCTTTTAAAATAAGCCTGCTCTAAGCAGGAAGATTTCTCAATAAAAAATTAGGAGAGCAAAATGAATCTTATAAAAAACTTTGTTTTTTTATTTCTGATTTCTGGTAACATAATGGCTCAATCACAACCCCCACCCCCGTTGCAAGGCGAGGAACCAGATATAACATTAATTCCGTATCAAAGTCCAACCTATAAAAATTTTCCAACACCTGAAGAAGTTCTTGTAGTTTATGCTCAAAATAGCATAGGTGACAGTTCACAACTTGTGGCTGATTATTATCGGGCTAAAAGGAATATACCTAATGTGAATGTATTCTTTATAGATATCCCTCAAAGCATAGTTTACCCAGAAGGTACAGCAGAACTTCAACCAGGTGGTGAAGATATTTGGGGAAATGGAAATTTGGGCTGGAGATACGTAAAAGACGCTATTGCAGATCCAATTGAGAATTATTTAAACACTACCCTTGTAAACGGTCAACCTTTAAAGAACCGAATTAATTATATTGTTTTGTGTAAAGGTATGCCTCTTAAAGTGAGATCTACACCATATAATGAAACTAGTTTAACAAGGCGACAGGCTTCCGTGAGTGCTCTGCTTTGCTTAATAAATCAACCAGAGCCAAGTAAGCATTTTCTTCAATATTATAATACAATATATACTTCATCTAATTCAGGATTTGCCTTAAACCCATATTATAGTATTGATCCGAGTGTGACGATGAACTATAGATTTAAATCAAATCATTTTGTGAATGAAAATGGTTGGTATACTCAGTATTTAGTATCAAGACTTGATGGCGAATTTTATACTTCAGTATTTGGAATGATAGACAGACAATTTAATCCGGATTATTCAGGTGAAAAATTATGGGCAATAGATGAAACTGATCCATTATTATCGTATCATAATTTTGATTTCGTGTATAGTCAGCTGAATCTTTACGGTTACAATATTCTTTATGACAATACAGCATCCTGGTTGACGACAAGTACAGAAGACGTTATAGCCTATGTTTCTAATGGGGTGTATAATAATGGCATGCCATGGAACTACATTTTAGATATCTTGCTATTCAATTATGCTAATGGTTCGACATTTATTAGTTGGGAAAGCCTTAATAGTTGGAGTTATGGAGTATCCTGGTTTTGGCAAGGTCAAGTTTCTCATTTTATTTATAAAAACGGTAGTAATGGGAGTGGAAATGTTTACGAACCATTTACGACTGGTATAACGCGCGAATATTATACATTCCCACGATATGCACTTGGCTATTCGGTGGTGGATGCTCATTTTATGGGTATATATCTAAATGCATGGCAAAACTGTGTTGTTGGAGATCCATTATCAGCAATTGCGTGGGGAAAACAAATTCTTACCAAACCTACGACTTGGCAAGGTAAAAATCTTGTTACTGATACCATTTTTATTCCAACAGGGAATAGCTTAACTATTAACGCGAACTCTATTATAAATGTTAAGAGATATGGATTTATTACAGGTGAGATTACAAATTTCATTGTTAATGATCCTGTTATTTTTAATATCTCTAATTGGTCGAGGGCGTTATTTGTAGCAAATCATAATAATCACCCGAAGCTTTTATGGGGTAATCATCCAACAATCCCACCGCTTAACGGTTTCAAGGTTTATCGCAAAATAGGGACAGGTCCTTGGTCATTTTTAGCAGCAGTTTTTGGGAATGTATATCACGATTATAACGTAGAAATCACACCACCACAGGGTGGTGTTGGGCAAGACATTTTTTACAGGATAACAGCGGTGATTGATTTGAATAATGAGTCTGTGCCATCGAATGAGGTCTACGTTATGGCAAGTAAAATAAAAAGAAAAGAATCAACAGGCTCTGATTCACAAATATCATTATCTTATTCACTTAAACAAAATCACCCCAATCCGTTTAATCCATCTACTAAAATTTCCTATTCGATATTAGAAGATGGTCTTGTTCAATTGAAAGTGTATGATATTCTTGGAAATGAAATAGCAGAACTAGTAAATATAAATCAGGAAGCCGGAAACTACACATTGGATTTTAATGCTGGTAATTTACCAAGCGGTATTTATTTCTACAAACTTACTTCAGGCAGTTTTATAGAAACTAAGAAATTAATTCTACTCAAATAAGATTGCATCATTTAAAAAGAAAGGTCGGAAATAATTAATCCGACCTTTCAAAATTTATTTCCCCTACATTTAGTGCGCTAGGCCTTAACTCATCAACGCAGCTATTGCTGCTGTGTTCGCAATATCCTCAACACTGCAACCTCGGCTCAAATCGAAAAATGGCTTCTTCAATCCCTGAACCATTGGACCGACAGCTTCTGCTTTGCCCCAGCGCTGTGCAATCTTGTAACCGATATTTCCTGAATTCAAATCAGGAAAGATTAATATGTTTGCTTTGCCTGCAACATTGCTTCCCGGTGCTTTCTTCGTTCCGATTGATTCAATGACCGCTGCATCAAATTGCAATTCACCATCAACATTAAGATCTGGTCTTTTTTGCCGGATAATTGAAGTTGCATTCAGAACTTTATCAATAGCTTCGTGCTTTGCACTACCTTTTGTTGAGAAGGAAAGCATTGCAATAAAAGGTTCTTCGCCAGCAAGTTTTCTGTGGTTATCAGCAGTTGAGATTGCAATATCTGCCAATTGTTTTTCATCCGGATCGGGAACAACAGCGCAATCAGCAAAAGAATAATTCTTTTCAGGAAAAAGCATAAGGAAAAAACTTGATACGATTGAAATTCCTTCCGGCATTCCGATGCACTGAATTCCAGCACGCATAACATCCGCAGTGGCAGAAGCTGAACCTGCAACACTTCCGTCAGCCATATTTTCTTTTACCATCATTGCAGCAAAAAAAAGATCCTGCTGAACAGTGCTTCGCGCTTGCTCAATAGTTACACCTTTATGCTTGCGAAGGTTGAAGAAAAGATTTGTAAAGTCACTCAGCTTGTCTGAAGTTGTTGGATTGATAATTCTAACTCCTGTAAGATCAACATCCAGCCGTTTTGCATCTTTGTGAATCCGGTCTTCATCACCGAGAGTAATCACTGAAACTGTTTTTTCTTTGGTTAGCTTCTCTGCTGCTTTTAGGACTCTTTCATCGTGGGATTCAGGGAGGACTATCGTCTTTCTTGCCTTTGATGCTTTTTCTTTAATCTCATTTAACAACTTGATTTCCATATTGTCTCCATATTTTTAAGATAATGACTTTCAAAATTACTAAAAGCATAAATCATATCTTGTGATTCGTAGGATTAACCACAGTTATTCAATAATATTTTTTAGTATTAAACAGACACTTGGTTCATATTATCTTCTTCAAAAATAAATCGTTATTTTTTCCTTCATTCAGATTGATTTTTGATGCCGAATAATATACATTCACAGCCTTAAAAATTTTATGATTGCAGAAAATATCAAGCATCTCGCGGAGAGAATAGCTTCTAAATGTGCTGAATTTAAGCGGAATCCTCAAGAAATAAGGCTCATAGCAGTTTCAAAGTTCTTCGGTGTAGATGCCATCAGCGAAGCGAATAGACTGGGTATAACACATTTTGGTGAAAACAAGGCTCAGGAACTCAGAGATAAGTATGAAATACTTGGCGATAAAGTAACCTGGCATTTCATAGGAACTCTTCAGAAGAATAAAGTAAAGTATGCCGTTAAAGCTGCAACCTATATTCATTCTGTGGATTCTCTGGCTCTTGCAGATGAAATAAATAATCAGGCGGGGAAATTGAACAAGGTTCAAAAAATTTTGCTGGAAGTTAATACCTCATTTGAAGAATCCAAATCAGGACTAATTGATAATTTCAAAGTTTTAGAATTGGTGAAACATTGTTCAACTCTTTCAAACATTGAATTAGTTGGTCTGATGACAATGGCTCCGTTCACCGATGATGAGAGAATTATCAGGCAAAGTTTCTCTGATTTACGTAAATTAAAAGATGAAATTAATAAAAATGGGTTTGACCTTAGTGAGCTTTCAATGGGGATGACAAACGATTATGAAATTGCAATTGAGGAAGGAGCAACCATGCTAAGAATTGGTTCGGCAATCTTTGGTCAACGAAACACTTTAAAAGACTGGAGGCAGTCATGAAACTTTCACCGCTTTTTATCAAGAAGCAGGAATTCGAAAAATCTATGAGGGGATATAATGTTGATGAAGTGCAAACCTTCCTCGATAAAATATCCTCTGAAATGGAAAACCTTAACAATGAAAAAGAAGCTTTGGAAAAGAAAGTTGAAATTCTAAATCATAAGGTTGAAGAATTTCAGAAAATTGAAAAGAACCTCCAGGATACTCTCATTAAGACTCAGGAAACTTCCGCTGAAGTAGTAGACTCAGCGAAAAAGCATTCAGCTTTAATAATTAAAGAAGCTGAGATTAAAGCTTCGCAAATTGTTCAAAATGCAGAAGACATCTCTAATGAAATGAGAAAAGCTGTTATAACTTTAAGAGAAGAGAAAGACTTAATAATTGCAAGGCTAAAAGTCATAGTGGGCACTCAATCAAATCTGCTTGAGGGAAAAGTTAAAGATGCAGGTGAAGAACGTAAAAAAGCTAAAGTTCAGGACGAAGCCGAAAAGTTTGATATTGATGTTGATGGAATAGTGGATAGGCTTTTATAAATATGAGTCAACTCATTTCACATATTAATGAAACGCTTGACGTAATCAGAAGATTTACATCTGAGAAATATCCGATTGGAATTATTCTCGGCACTGGTCTGGGAGGACTGGTTAAAGAGATTGATGTGAAGCATCAAATCAGTTATGAGGATCTTCCGCATTTTCCGATTTCAACAGTTGAATCGCATCACGGCAAACTGATATTCGGAACAATAAATGGTAAGAATGTAGTGGCAATGCAGGGGCGCTTTCATTTTTATGAAGGCTACTCGATGCAGCAGATTACTTATCCTGTACGTGTTATGAAATTTCTTGGTGTTGAAACTCTTCTGGTTTCAAATGCCTGCGGAGGTATGAATCCTCAGTACAGAAAAGGCGATGTGATGATTATGACTGATCATATAAATATGCTGGGTGATAATCCGCTCATCGGAAAAAATGAAGATGAGCTTGGCCCAAGATTCCCTGATATGAGTGAGCCATATAGTTATGAACTGATTGAACTTGCGGAGAAGATTGCTCTTGAGAATAAAATAAAGGTGCAGAAGGGAGTTTATGTTGCTGTGCCCGGACCTAATCTAGAGACAAGAGCAGAGTACGGATTTTTAAGAGCAACAGGCGCGGATGTTGTTGGAATGTCAACTATACCTGAAAATATTGTTGCTAACCATATGGGAATGAAAGTGCTTGGAATAAGCATAGTAACTGATGAATGTTTTCCTGATACACTCAAACCTGTTAACGTTGAGGAAATAATTGCAACAGCAATGCAGGCTGAACCGAAAATGACATTAATTATGAAAGAATTAATTAAGAGGCTGAAATGAAAAACTTTTTTGCATCATACAGTGTACCCTTCCTTTTAGGGTTATTAATCTTCGCCTCGAATTTTCTTAATACTTCACTTTTTAATTTTGGAGACCGGAATTTTGCTGTCTGGTTTGTTCTTTCAATTTTATCTTTTACTTGTGGCTGGTACATCAACCGTTCACTTAAATGGCAATTGGGTGGGAAAGTAGTTTTTGCCGTTATAGTTGCAGTGACAATTATTAGCGTAGCTATAATCATTTTCTTTAATGAATATTTTGGAACCTTCGAGCTGCTTGCAGAAAATCTGATACTTTTTAGTTTACGTAATATTACTCTTGGTGCAATGGGAATTTTTGGAATGGCTATTCAGGAAATTTTAAGCGGTGAAAAGGAAGCATTGATATTAAGGGAAAAAGTTAAAGTTCTCGAAGCAACCGCAGCCGATTCAAAAAAAGAAGCAGAACTTTTAATGAGAGAAGCAAGATTAAATGCTGATAAGATTGTTAGTGAAGCAGAAGCAAGCGCAAAAAATATTTTTCTCAAAAAAGAAAGAATAGAGCAGGAACTTAAAGAATTCATTCAGACTGAAAGAGAATTATTAAAAAGATATGAAGAGTTGAAGTAATTGCTGATATGTATAAGCAGGGATTAGAAAAAATAAAATATCCGGAAACTGAGCAGAACATTCTGAAATTCTGGTCAGAACGAAAAATTTTTGAAAAGAGCGTTCAATTTCGTTCTCCGGAAAAGTCGTTTACTTTTTACGAAGGACCTCCAACGGCAAACGGCAAACCCGGCATCCATCATGTAATGGCACGTACATTAAAAGATCTTGTTTGCAGGTATAAAACAATGCGTGGTTACCGGGTGGAAAGAAAAGCCGGCTGGGATACTCACGGACTTCCGGTTGAAATTGAAGTTGAAAAAGCCCTTGGCATTAAAAATAAAAGTGAAGTTGCAACTTTTGGTGTAGAAAAATACAATCAGGCTTGCCGAGAATCTGTTTTCACATATCTGGACCTTTGGGAAAAGATGACAGAGCGAATGGGTTACTGGATTGATTTAAAATCTGCATACGTAACCTTAACAAATGACTACATTGAATCAGTCTGGTGGGCGCTCAAAACACTTTATGAAAAAGGTCTTATTTATAAAGATTATAAAATTGTTCCTCAGGATCCGAAATCTGAAACCGTTCTTTCAATGGCTGAGCTTGCACTTGGCTACAGAGAAACAAAAGATCCTTCAGTTTATGTTCTCTTTAAAGTAATAGATAAAGGCGAACACTTTCTTGTTTGGACTACAACTCCGTGGACGTTGATTTCGAATGTTGCTCTTGCAGTCGGCTCCGATGTTGTTTACGTAAAAGTTCTTAACAAAGAAAAGAAAATAATTCTCGCTAAAGAGCTTCTTTCAGTTCTTGACGGTGAATATGAAATTTTAGAAGAGATGAAAGGAAGTGATCTTGAAGGAGTTGAGTTCGAACAACTGCTTCCTTATGTGAAGCCAAATAAAAAAGCTTTCTTTGTATGCCTTGGTGAGTTTGTCAGCACAGATACAGGTTCAGGTATTGTTCATATTGCTCCTGCTTTTGGTGCTGATGATTATGATCTTTCAAAAAAATACAATCTGCCAATGCTTCAGCCTGTTGATAGAGGCGGAAGATTTACATCTGAAGTTTCTGATTATGCAGGCCAATTTGTAAAAGATGCAGACAAAGAAATCATTGCTAAATTAAAAGCCGAAGGCAAGCTTTATAAAAAGGAAACAATTACTCATACTTATCCTTTTAGCTGGCGGAATCAGGATGTGCCGGTTATATATTATGCTCGCGAGTCGTGGTTCATCAAAACAACGAGTGTTGCCAAACGAATGATTGAGTTGAATAAAACAATTAATTGGCAGCCGCCGGAAGTTGGCGCAGGAAGATTTGGAAATTGGCTTGAGGAAAACAAAGACTGGGCTTTATCACGTGACAGATTCTGGGCAACGCCGCTTCCATTATGGGTTAATGAAGATGGTGACATTATACCTGTTGGCAGCATAGAAGAATTGAAAAAAGGATTTATCGTTGAAGGTGATAAGAGAATTCCTGTTAGTGAAATAGAAGATATTGACCTTCATAAACCTTTTGTTGATAAAGTTTTTTTTGAAAAGAACGGGAAGATTTATACAAGGACTCCTGAGTTAATTGATGTTTGGTTTGATTCAGGTGCAATGCCGTTTGCGCAGTATCACTATCCTTTCGAAAACAAAGAATGGTTCGAAACAAAAGCTTTCCCAGCTGATTTTATTTGTGAAGGCATTGATCAGACGCGCGGGTGGTTTTATACTATGCATGCCATTGCAACAATGTTGTTCGATAGTGTGGCTTATAAAAATTTGATTGTGAATGAACTGATACTTGATAAGAATGGAATGAAGATGTCCAAGTCCAAGGGCAACTCAGTTGATCCTTTTATGCTGTTTGAAAAATACGGAGCTGATGCAACAAGATGGTACCTTGTTACGAACAGTCCGCCTTGGCGGCCAACTCTTTTTGATGAAGATGGATTGCTTGAAGTTCAGAGAAAATTTTTTGGAACACTGCTAAATACTTATGCATTCTTTGCTCTTTATGCCAACATAGATGGTTTCGAAAATAAGCAAGCGCAGGTTCCGCTTTCAAAAAGAGAAGAGATTGACAGATGGATTCTCTCAAAGCTCAATTCGCTGGTTGAAAATAATATTAAGCTGATGGATGAATATGAAGTAACAAAAGCAGCTCGAGCCATTTCTGATTTTACAATTGATCATCTTTCAAACTGGTATGTAAGAAGATGCAGAAGAAGATTCTGGAAATCCGAGATGAATGAAAACAAGCTGGCTGCATATCAAACACTCTATGAATGTCTTGTTACTGTATCAAAGCTCATTGCGCCCTTCACTCCATTCCTTGCTGAGGAATTGTTCCAGAATTTAAATTCAGTTACAAAGAGTGAACAGACTGAATCAGTTCATTTAACAGACTTACCTGAAAAAGGTGTGACGGATAAAGAGCTCGAACAGAAAATGGACGTTGCTCAGCACGTTGTTTATCTCGTAAGGGCAATTAGAGCAAAATCAAATTTGAAAGTAAGACAGCCATTAAAGAAGCTAACTGTTGTCGTTGAAAAAAACATGAAAGATGCTTTGACAAAGATGAAAGATGTGATTCTTGAAGAAGTGAATATTAAAGAGCTTGAAATATTGGAAGATGATTCTACGTTGGTTCACAAATCTGCAAAAGCAAACTTCAAAACCATCGGACCTAAATTTGGTAAAAACGTTAAAGCTGTTGCAGAGCGAATAAAAAACTTCAGTGCTGCAAATATTTCTTCTATTGAAAAAGGAGAAGCTGTCAGCTTTGAAATTGATGGCGATAGTTTATCAATAAACAGAGAAGATGTTGAAATTTTATCTGAGCAGATAGCTGGCTGGATTGTTGAAAGTGAAAATGGTGTAACTGTGGCAGTTGATACACAGCTTACGAAAGAACTTATCTCCGAAGGTTTAGCCAGAGAATTTGTAAACAGGATACAAAATATGAGAAAGGATGCGGGATTTCAGGTTACTGATAAAATCAATATAGCCTACTCAGGAAATTCTGAATTCGTATTTGCAATTAATTCATTTACAAACTACATTTCTGTTGAGACTCTTGCAGAAAAAATTGTCCAAAGGACTTCTGATGGAGAAAATATAAATGAGTTTAATGGTGGATTTTCGCAGGATTGGAAAATCGGCGGCGATGACATTAAAATAAAAATAGAAAAAGTAAGTATTTAATTATAGGAGTAAACAAAAAATGGCAAAAAAAGTAGTGAAAAAATCAGTCAAGAAGAAGACTGCAAAGAAATCTTCAACAAAAAAAGCTGTAGTTAAGAAAGCACCGAAGAAAACTGCAACAAAAAAAATCGTAAAGAAAACCCCGGCCCCAAAGAAAACGGCTGCTAAGAGTAGTCTTGTAAAAAAAGAAGCTAAGCCAATAAGAAAAGCTGTAAAAGCTTTTTCGGCAAAAAGAGCTAAGGTTACAAAGGCACACGTTGAGGTGAAATTTGAGGATATGGTTGAATCGCGTAATAAAGCAATTCAAAAAATAAAAGGTTACAGCAAAAGAGACCTTGAACATTTCAGGCAAATTATTCTTGAAAAAAGAGACGAGATAATCGAACAGCTTCAGAACCTGAAAGAACAGATGCTTGATCCAACGACCGGTGAGTATATCAACGAAAATTCACCTTACTCTTTACATATGGCTGAACAGGGAACAGATGCAATGGAAAGAGAAAAAACTTTTCTTTATGCACAGAGAGAAAATAAATTTCTCGGTTATCTTGAAGATGCTTTGAAGAGAATTGAATCAGGCACTTACGGAATTTGCATTGAGTGTATTGATGAACCGCAGCATCTTTGCGAGACCTGTCCTTTAATTCCAAAGGAAAGACTTGAAGCAGTGCCGCATAGCCAGCATTGCTTGCCAATCAAGCAAAGACAGGAAAAGAAGTAATCATTTCTGTTAAGCAAAAAAGCACTGAACTATATTGAAAATTCTTCTTCTTTCTTTAATTCTTTTTCTGATAGATCAGATTAGCAAAGTATTGGTCAGAGGATTCAGTTTACCATGGTTGAAAATAAATCATAACGGATTGTATCCGGGTGAAAGCAAACCAGTCATAAATGATATCCTTCATTTAACTCTTGTGGAAAATCCCGGTATTGCTTTTGGGATCGATCCGGGCGAATCTCTACGAGATTTGATTTTGATTATAACGATATTGACTTGTATTGGTTTTCTTGCTTACCTGGTATTCGCAAAAAATGCTGATAACAAAGTGAGAATTTCAGTTGCTCTGATTCTCGGCGGTGCGGCAGGGAATTTATTTGACAGAGTCTTCTATGGTTATTTTTATAACTATGCGCCATTGTTTCAGGGTAACGTCGTGGATTTTTTGGATATAAGATTATTCAGGATTTTTATTTTTAACAACATACACGGAAATTATGTATTTAATTTTGCAGACCTCAGTATCCTTTCAGGTGTTTTTATTTTGATTTACCTGATTTTAAGTATGAAGAGCAAGGAAAAGGAGAAAAATTTAGTTCCGCAAATAGTTGAAGACAGAGAGGATCCCGCGTGAGAATATTATATCTGACTCTTGCAATAATTTTAGCCGATCAGATTTCTAAATTTTATATTAAAGGAATATCAATTCCGGCTTTGAATATAAAATTTGACGGAATGTATCTTGGTGAATCTATCCCGGTTATTGGAGACTTTTTCAAAATAACTTTTATTGAGAATCCGGGAATGGCTTTTGGTTTTGACCCGGGCTCAGACTTTAAACTTTTTATTTCTGTTTTTTCACTGGTAGCGAGCATTGGTTTGCTAGTATATCTTTATACTATCCGCAAAAAATCTTTAAGTATTAAAATTGCAATTGCTTTGATTCTTGGTGGTGCGGTAGGTAATGTAATTGATAGAATGTTTTACGGACTCATTTTCGATTATGCACCACTGTTCTACGGAAAGGTCGTTGACTTTTTTGATTTTGATTTCTTCAACTTTTCAATTTTTGGTAGAAGTTATGACCGCTGGCCAATCTTCAACATTGCTGATGCTGCCGTTTCAATTGGGGTCTTAATTCTTTTATTTTTCTACAAGCATCACGAAGCAGAAGATAAAAAGAGCAGAGAAGCCGCTGAAGAATTAGATAAACAAAGCAATGCAGAAAAATTAATTTCTGAAAACGAACCGTCTTCGAAAAATATAAATGGTGAATTGAGTGATGGTGAAGCTGATAAAGGAAAAGAAATATCGGTTTGAAGTTCCCGAGGGGAAAAAGAAGGAACGATTAGATCTCTTTCTAACCCATGCCATTGAAAACGCAACCCGTTCTAAAGTTCAAAAACTAATTGATGCAAAGCTTGTGACCGTAAATGGAGTTGCAGTCAAAGCTAACTACCAGGTTAAACCTTCCGATGTAATTGAAGCTATTCATCCAATATCACCACGACCTGAAGATACAGAACCAGAAGATATTCCACTCGATATTATTTATGAAGATGATTATCTGATAATAATAAACAAACCTGCCGGAATGGTTGCACATCCTGCTTATGCTAACTATACCGGGACACTTGTTAATGCACTTCTTCATCACACAAAAAAACTTAGTGATTTAAATGAACCGGGAAGACCGGGAATTATTCATCGTCTCGATAAAGATACAAGCGGGCTTCTGGTTGTTGCTAAGGATGATTTCACTCACGCAAAAATTGCAGAGCAGTTCAGCAAGCGGACTGTCGAACGTGAATATCACGCTGTATGCTGGGGAAAATTCAAGGAGCAGAAAGGTGAAATAAATTTTAACATCGTTCGCAGTAAAAAGGATAGAAAAAAATTTTCAGTAAGCGAGAGTGAAGGAAGAACAGCTCTTACATTATATGAAGTCCTCGAAGAATTTGAATTTACTACATATCTGAAAATAAATTTAAAGACAGGGAGAACTCACCAGATAAGAGTTCATTTATCGGGTATTGGCAAGCCCATATTCGGCGATCCAACTTACGGAGGACGGCAGGTCGTTTACGGTTCCGAACAGCCTAGAATAAAAGCAAGAGTCCAGAATCTGCTGGAGATTATGCCGAGACAGGCATTGCATGCAAAAACGGTTGGATTCTATCATCCTGTAGAAAAGAAGATAATGTTTTTCAATTCCGAGCTTCCGAACGATATGAAATTGCTCCTGGAAAATATCCGGACTAAGTAATTGAAAGATTAAACTTGTAAACGCCATTTGATACGACAGTTTTTGTTTTTGAACTAACTCGTTGAGAATTTCTGTAACGATTTTTAATTCCTTCCTTCCGGCACAATTCTTCCTGCTAATTTTATAGTGAGGTAAGAAGTATGGTGCATTTAAATAAATTATTGCTTTTATTCCGGTATGAAAGTTTACGAATTTTCTCCGAAAGGAGTTCTTCGGACATACTGGAACGACTCTCAAAGGATACATATCCCACCGGTTTTACGTAGCTTGAGTAAACAATTTCTTTCCCTAAATATTTTAAGGATAAAATAAGAAT
>DATIJX010000205.1:0-3344 GCA_035478175.1 Ignavibacteriaceae bacterium | reverse complement strand
GGATGAAGTGGCGATAAAAGAAATCACGGGAAGATCGATGAAAGTTGTAAGAGAATATATTAAATTATACAAAGACTTAAATCCTGAGGAAGTAAGAAAAAACTAGAAAAACCTCAGGGGCCAAATGGCACTATAGTAAGTAAAAATTAGCAAAAATAATCCCCTCCTCTTTGAGGAGGGGTGTCCGAAGGACGGGGTGGTGTTTAGTTAAAATTTATAAAGCAGAGATTACTCCCTCCTCCCCTTCGTCCCCTCCTCAGGCAGGAGGGGAATAACATTCTTAGAACTCACAAAATTTTTCATAATTCACACCAACCTTTTTATATTTCCAATAATGATTATCCACACAATTAAACCTGAGGAATAAAAATGTTCAGAATATTACTACCGATTGTTTTAGTACTTCTATATTTAACGGGTTACCCCCAAGACAAACAAACAAACAACAGCGATAAACCCGATTGGGAAGACGGTTACCCTGATGGCTGCACAACTGTTGCAGTCGGAAAACTCGCTAGCTTTGATGGTTCCGTAATGACTTCACATACGGATGACAGTCACAGAACAAGAAGCAATCTTGATATTGTCCCAGCAATGACTCACGAACGAGATGCAATGGTAACTTTATATAAAAGAGAAAATGATGATACACAACGAATGCCCGCTTATAAAAATATTCCCACAGGAAATATTCCTCAGATAGAAAATACATTTGGTTACATCAACACAGCTTATCCTTGCATCAACGATCAGCAGGTAGCAATTGGTGAAACAACATTTGGAGGAAGAGAAGAATTAAAATCTGATAAAGGTTTAATTGATTGCCAGCGTTTGTGTATGCTTATGCTGGAAAGAGGAAAAACAGCAAGAGATGCAATCAAAATTGCCGGTGACTTGCTTGAAGAATACGGATGGAATGACTATGGCGAAATGTTGACGATTGCTGACCCAAATGAAGTCTGGGTATTTGAAGTTGTCGGACCTGGTAAAGATAAAATCGGTGCTGTGTGGGCTGCTCAGCGAGTTCCTGATGATCATATCTCCGTCGGTGCTAATGGGAGTCGTATCAGGCAGATTGATACAGAGAATCCTGACTATTTTATGTATTCTGAAAATGTTTTCGATGTAGCAAAAGAAAATGGCTGGTGGAAACCTGAGGAAGGAGCTTTCGAGTTTTGTTATGCTTATGCTGAAAGAAATTCATTGGCAACAAGAAGAAGAGAGTGGCGTGTTTTCGATTTGGTTGCACCTTCATTAAAACTAGATCCAAATTCAGAGAATTATCCATTCTCAGTTAAGCCTGATAAACCGGTTACTCTGGAAAAGATGGTAGAAATATTTGCAGATTACTACGAAGGAACTGAATTCAATTTTGTAAAAGACTTGACTGTAACCGATGACAGCGGAAAAACTGTTATTTCACCTCTTGCAAATCCTTTTATGCCGTACGATATGAATAAGCTCTTTAAAATTAATGGCGGATGGGGCTGGCGAGGCGAAAGAACAATTGCAAGATGGTACACTATGTATGCAACAATTATTCAATGCAGGAGCTGGCTTCCAAATGAAATTGGCGGACTCGTGTGGCTAGCCTGGGATAATGTGGCAACTTCAATCTATGCTCCTTTTTATGCGGGTATTACAAGAGTACACAAAACTTCATCAACAGATGGAAGAGTAACAGGATTTTCAAGGAATTCTGCATGGTGGGCATTCAATCATCTTGGAACACTTGCAGCACAAAGATGGGGAGATATGCGCCACGATGTAAGAGCAGTCTGGGATCCCTGGCAGGCAGAACTGTTTGCCAACCAAAAAGAAATTGAGGCCGAAGCATTTAAATTATGGAGTTCAGACAGGATTGCTGCAAAGGATTATCTTACCAAATATTCTTTTGAACTTCAGGAAGCAATTGTTAAAAGAGCCTGGGAGTTGAGTGAGGAACTGTGGACAAAATATGACGAGCTATTTTAATAACTCATGTTACGAAAAACGGCAAACCTCTGAGGTTTCGATGAATGGGTTTATGAAAATATTTTCAATTAAGCGCTAAAAGACAGCCCCGGGAAGATACTAATTTCAAAACCTCGGAGGTTTTATACACACCTGCGTAACGTCAGTTAATAATCAGCTCAGTTACGAAAATAATTTCTTAGCGTGATCTGTAGTCTGGGAATTAATAATTTCGAGAAGAAGCAGATACTTAGCTAAAGTATGGCCATCGAGCAATGTAACATTTTCGCGTAGAAGTTTTTCACTGCCGTCCGGGAATTCTCCTTTTGAAATAATGAAAATCTTGTCCTTACTGGATGATGAAGTTTCAAATGCAATCTCCTCTATCATTTTTCTGGTAACTTTGCCTTCAATATATACTCTGGCATTAAGGAAGTATTTTCTGTTGTTGCGGACTGCTTCACCTACAACATTAAATGAACTTGAGTTAGGCAGATCAATTATATCCACGTTTGAGTATCCAAGTAAAAAGAAGAGTTTAGAAAGAGTTGTTCTGAAAAAGTTGAGCGTGGAAGTGTTCAATATTTTTATTACGTCTTCAGGTGTTATCTTAACAAAATCATCCCCTGAAGGCATCTGAAATAATCGAAGCCACTCGTCTATGGTCATAAGTTCATCAAAAACCTTAAAAGGCATCAGCTCAAAAAGATTTTTTCTCAAAACATCCTTTTTGTATAATAATTCTCTAATACCTTCATCAATAGAGCCCATCAAATAATAGTTATAGACATTTACGCTTCCGGTATTAACTGATTCATCCACCTCAGGTGAAAACATATCTGCCAGTTCCCAGGTAGCTACCGGGTTCCACCATTGATCGAAGCGAATGATATATGGAACGGCAAAATTTCCAAAATCAAGTTTTGCAATCTTAGCATCTGTAACTAATGCAACAATTTCTTTTTTAGATTTAAATAGTGATATTGATTTTTTGACTTCATCAATTGCCATTCCCGCTGGAATCGGTATAAAATTGATTCCTTCCTGTTCAAGCACTTTTTCAATTTTTTTAGTTCCGAGTCTATCATACTGAGATAGAATTAAGACTTTCTTACCATTATCCCTTATTGTTTTTATATGTTCAAGCAGCAACTCTGTTTTAGGACTTTTATTATTACCCGGAGCAAAATTACCAACCTGCTTTAAGCGATGGAGAAGAGTAAAAATGTTTGCAGTAAACCTTAAGGGATTTCCGGACTCCAGCACCCTTCTTAAATCTTTCTGACATTCAACCATACTGACTTTAAACTCTTTAAGCTGGTCCTCATCTGCTTTTATCCATTCTTCATGCCATATAAACTTTGGAGCCTCTTTTACTATCGATTCTTTAT
>DATIJX010000204.1:0-2784 GCA_035478175.1 Ignavibacteriaceae bacterium | reverse complement strand
GGTACAGAGAAAGTTTTTGTTGATGGAATTGAGATGATTCGTGGTGAGAACAATGATTACATAATTGAATACTCTAATGCAACAATAACATTTACTCCAAAAAAATTAATTACAAACGCCAGCAGAATTGCTGCGGATTTTGAATACACTGATCGAAAGTTTGCCAGGAACTTTTTTGGTTCAGGTGCTCAAACAGTTGTAATGAGTGACAAGCTGAAAATTGCATTCCAGTATTTGCAGGAAGGAGATGACCAGGATGCTCCAATTGATTTTGTGCTCTCTGAAGAGGATAAGCAGATACTTACCGAAGCCGGTGATGATCCTCTTAATGCTGTGAAGTCCGGAGTTTCACTTGCACCTTTGGATTCTTTAGGAATCAGAAGAGGAATTTATCAGGCTGTTGATACACTAATTAACAACGAACCATTTGTGTATTTTGTTTTTAATCCCGGTGACTCATTAGCTATCTTTAATGTTTCGTTCAGCTATGTGGGTGAAGGCAATGGTGATTATATCCGCGAATCTTTGGGTCAATTTAGATTCGTTGGTATTAAGCAGGGGGGATATCTCCCCATAATTTTTCTTCCGTTATCGCAGTTGAAACAATTAGGTAATCTTACTACTTCGATCAATCCTTTTGAAAATGTGCAGTTAGATATAGAGTATGCCGGAAGCTTATGGGATAAAAACAGGTTTTCGAGTTTAGATGATGATGATAACTATGGATATGCAGCAAATGTATCCCTTCGGGTTCTCCCGAGTAATATTAGTCTTGGTTCCTTAAGTCTGGGCAAAGCAGGTTTATCTTATAAAGAAAGATTTATCAACAAAAAATTTACTTCAACAGATAGGTTTAATGAAGTTGAGTTTGACAGGATATATAATACTACCGGTTCATCAACTGAACAGGATGAACAGTTCAGGGAAGCAAGATTAAACCTGATTCCCATTGAGGAATTAAATATCACTTCACTTGCCGGATTTCTAAAAAGAGGTGATGCATTTAAATCTAACAGATATAATAACTCAATTAGATTATCAAATAAGCAGAACTACAATGCTTTCTATAATCTTGATTATGTCGATACAAGAAATCAGAATACAAAAAGTTATTGGTGGCGGCATGCGGCTGACGCACATTATATTTTCTGGAATTTAATTAAGCCCGGATTTAATATCCTTGCGGAAGATAAAAGAAATAAATTTTCAGAGAATGATTCTTTGCTCTCCGGCAGTTTTGAGTACTATGAACTAAATCCTTATATCCAATTGCTGGAAATTGAGGGGATCAGTTTTACTGCAAAGTATTCGCGCAGAGATGATTTTCTTCCTTTGAACGGAGCGTCAGAAAAAGAAGCAATTGCCCGTGCACAAATGTATGATCTTACATACCGTGGTATTGAAGAAGTTTCAACTACTCTTAATCTCACAATCAGAAATAAAAATTATACAGATACATATAAGCAATTAGGATTTTTAGATACAGAGCAGCTTCTGATCAGATCTCAAACCAAATTTCTTTTCTGGAAGGAAATTGTGAACGGAGATCTTTTCTATGAAGTTTCAACAGAAAAGCAGGCAAGGCTCGAGAAAGTATACGTTAGGGTTGAACAGGGAACCGGTAACTATAAATATCTTGGTGATCTCAATAACAATGGAATTGCCGATGAAAATGAATTTGAGCCAACACTTTTTGACGGAGATTATATTCTTATTACGATTCCAACGGACGAGCTTTTTCCAGTAATAAATCTAAAGACGAATACGCGCTGGAAAATTCAATATGCTGAAATATTTGATAAGAATACTTTTATTGCTTCTGTACTTGAGCCACTATCAACTGAAACTTCCTGGAGGATTGAAGAAATTACACGAGAGACAGATCTTTCTAAAATATATTTACTCCAGTTAAATTATTTTCAGCAGGAAGGTACCACAATCCGTGGTGCGAATTTTTTCCAGCAGGATGTTTTTATTAATGAGAACAGGCAGGATCTTTCATTCAGATTCAGGTATTCGCAAAGAAATGCTATGAGTGAGTTTAACACAGGTGTTGAAAATGCTTATAACCGGGAAAGAAGCCTGAGGATAAGATTCAGATTGATTAAAGAGGTAAGCAATCAAACAGATATCGTTAACACAACAGATGATGTTTCAGCTCCACAGCCGTCAACAAGGAACAGACAAATATCAGATAACAACTTAACTACAGATTTCTCTTACCGTCCCATCAGTATTGTTGAAGTCGGCTTTAAATTGAAAGTTGGAAAGAGTGAAGATACTTTTCCGACTTCACCTACAGTTATTGATTTAAATTCGCAGCTCATCAGGTTGAATTTGTCATTCGCGCAAACAGGAAGATTAAGAGTGGAAGTAGAACGGACAGAATTAATTGCAAGTACTTTGGAAAATATTATTCCGTTTGAGATGCTGAATGGTAATCAGCTTGGAAAAAATTATTATTGGAGATTAAACTTTGATTACCGCGTCGCATCTTTTCTTCAAACAACACTTAGTTATGATGGAAGATGGCAGGGGAAAGGCAGAGTTGTTCACACTGCGCGTGCTGAAGCCAGAGCGTATTTTTGAGCGTAAAACGAAACGCTTGCATGAATGTATGGATGCATGCTTGCATGATTGTATGAAATAAATAATATAGTTAGAGTAACTAAAACCATGCATTAATGCATCCATGCAACCATGCAACCATGCTTTTGTTGATGAGATATCAAAATTAATTAAGTGAAATTTTTATAAAGGAATATTTAGAATGAACATTGTATC
>DATIJX010000203.1:0-5889 GCA_035478175.1 Ignavibacteriaceae bacterium | reverse complement strand
TTTTGGTGTATCCTGTTGGGGTTCCTTTTCTTCCACTTACTAAGTCTTTTCTGAGATTATTTTAACTGTTAGAAAACATTGAAATTTCAGCATTAAATTTTGTTTCAAAGTTAATCCAATCCCTAATGAAATACAATTTTTTAATGGATATCCAGAATCTTGCTCATGGTCACTCATCCAGTACCTCATCATTATTTTATCTTGACTTTTTTGTATAGATAATGTAATTTTGAACCGGAAAGTGAAAAGAGTTGTTAAGATATCAATAGATAATATTAAGGAATTTAAATGAGTTCTACAGAAGTTTCTAAAATAGAAGAGCTAGCAAATAAAGAATATAAATATGGATTCGTTACTGATATTGAAGCTGATACCCTTCCTAAAGGATTAAACGAGGATATCATCAGGCAGCTTTCAGCAAAAAAGAATGAACCTGAGTTTATGCTTGAATGGAGATTGAAAGCTTACAGACACTGGTTAACGATGAAAGAACCTCACTGGCCGAATGTTCAGTATTCTCCTGTCAATTATCAGGACTTATCTTACTATTCAGCTCCAAAAAAGAAACCTACCTTAAAAAGTATAGATGAAGTTGATCCGGAGTTACTTGAAGTGTATAAGAAACTTGGAATTTCCCTTGACGAACAAAAAAGATTAACCGGCGTTGCAGTTGATGCTGTGTTTGACAGCGTTTCTGTAGCTACAACTTTTAAAGATAAGCTGAATGAAATGGGAATTATTTTCTGCTCTTTTTCAGATGCTGTTCAAAATCATCCTGACTTAATTAAAAAATATCTTGGAAGCGTTGTTCCTTATACTGATAATTTTTATGCGGCATTGAACTCAGCGGTATTTAGTGATGGTTCATTCGCCTACATACCGAAAGGGGTGCGATGTCCAATGGAACTTTCAACTTACTTCAGAATAAACGCTGCAAACACGGGACAATTTGAAAGAACTTTAATTGTTGCTGATGAAGGTTCTTATGTGAGCTATCTTGAAGGATGCACAGCGCCAATCAGAGATGAAAACCAGCTACACGCTGCAGTTGTTGAATTGATTGCCTTTGATAATGCACAAATAAAATATTCTACTGTTCAAAACTGGTACCCCGGTAATAAAGAAGGCAAAGGCGGTATTTACAATTTTGTAACCAAACGCGGTATCTGTAAAGGAGTAAATTCAAAAATTTCCTGGACACAGGTTGAAACCGGTTCAGCAATCACCTGGAAATATCCAAGCTGTATTTTACAGGGTGATAATTCTATTGGAGAATTTTATTCTGTTGCTTTGACAAATAATATGCAGCAGGCAGATACCGGAACGAAAATGATTCATCTTGGAAAGAATACAAGAAGCACGATTATCTCAAAAGGTATTTCTGCAGGAAAAAGTCAGAACAGTTATCGTGGCTTAGTCAAGATTGCAAAGAAAGCCGAAAACGCTCGCAATTTCTCCCAGTGCGATTCGCTTTTGCTTGGAGATAAATGCGGTGCTCATACTTTCCCCTATCTTGAAATAAATAATCCGGGAGCTAAAGTTGAACACGAAGCTACGACTTCAAAAATTGGTGAAGATCAAATCTTCTACCTAAACCAAAGAGGAATTTCAACCGAAGAAGCAATTGGTCTGATTGTTAACGGTTATTGCAAAGAAGTTTTTAAAGAACTTCCGATGGAGTTTGCTGTGGAAGCGCAAAAATTATTAAGTGTTAGTCTTGAAGGAAGTGTGGGATAGAGAAGCCCCACCCTGCCCTCCCCAAAGGGGAGGGTAACAATAGCCACGACTTTCAAGTCGTGGAAAAGAAAATAGAAAATAACGAACCGGGCTTCAGCCCAAAATATTTTTTTTGAAAAAAGGAAAGTGAAGAATGTTAGAAATTAAAAATTTACACGCTGGTATTGAAGGAAATGAAATTCTTAAAGGAATTGATTTAAAAGTTAATGCCGGTGAAGTTCATGCAATTATGGGTCCGAATGGATCGGGTAAAAGTACTCTTGCACAGGTTTTAGCTGGACGAGAAGGCTATGTTGTCACCGAAGGTGAGGTTACTTATAACGGAAAAAAATTACTTGACTTAGCTACTGAAGATAGAGCAAGAGAAGGAGTATTTCTTGCTTTTCAGTATCCTGTTGAAATTCCGGGCGTGTCAAATACTAATCTTTTAAAAACAGCACTGAATGAAATAAGAAAATATCGTGGTGAAGAAGAACTGGATACAATGGAATTTCTCTCACTCATAAAAGAAAAAATGAAATTGGTAGAACTCGATCAGAAATTTTTAAGCAGATCTGTTAACGAAGGCTTTTCCGGCGGTGAGAAAAAGAGAAACGAAATTTTCCAAATGGCGGTACTCCAGCCAAAGCTTGCAATACTTGATGAAACAGATTCAGGACTTGATATCGATGCATTAAAAATAGTTGCAAACGGAGTAAATAAACTTCGCTCAAAAGATAATGCCACAATATTGGTAACACATTATCAGCGGCTGCTTAACTACATTGTTCCGGATTTTGTTCATGTTCTTTACAACGGGAAAATTGTTAAGTCAGGTGGAAAGGAATTAGCTTTTAAACTTGAAGAACTTGGCTATGATTGGGTTAAAGCCCCCTCCAACTCCCCCAAAGGGGGAGAGAAAAATCTCGTAGCTTCTCACTAATTAATAATAATAGAATTTTTGAAATGAATAGAGAAATAGTTGAAATAAAAGATTGGTACATCTCAAGCTTTGGTGAGTTCGAGAAAAAATTGAATGGCGGAAAAGAAAGTTCTATCCACCATAAAAGAAAAGATGCACTTTCAAACTTCAGCAGACTTGAGTTTCCGACTATCAAAGATGAAGAGTGGAAATACACAAGCATTGCTCCTTTACTTAAATTTAATTTCGTTCCAAGCTATGAAAAGAAAATTGTTTCGGAAGAGTTAATCAAATCTTTATTGTTTGATGAGATGGAACATAGCCTGATAGTTTTTGTTAATGGAAGATACTCTGCAGAAAATAGTATACTTTTAAATATGCCCGAAGGGGTTATCGTTGACAGCATTGCGAATCAAATAAAGAAAAACAATGAAGTTCTTCTAAATCATTTTGGTAAATATGCTGATCATCAGAATCATATTTTCACTGCATTAAGTACAGCTTACACAGATGACGGTGCTTTCATTTATGTTCCTGCCGGAAAAATTGTTGAAGAGCCAATTCATATAATTTTCATTACTGATTCCGGCAATGAAAAAATATTAACTCAGCCAAGAAATCTTTTCGTTGCTGGGAAAAATTCGCAGGCAACTATAATTGAACATTATGTTGGCAATGAGGGTGAAATTTATTTTACCAATTCAGTTACAGAAATAGTAGCTGAAGAAAATGCGGTCGTTGATCACATAAAGCTACAGGAAGAAAGTAAAAAAGCTTTTCACATCGCCAGAATGGAAGTTGACCAGGAAAGACGCAGCAACTTCAGCTCGCACTTAATATCAACAGGTGCTGATCTGACGAGAAATGATTTTAATGCAAGATTTAATGATGAAGGCGGCGAATGTACGCTCAATGGTTTGTATATGATTGATGGTACACAGCTTTTCGATGCACACACGTTGATGGACCATGCAAAACCTCACTGCAACAGTCACGAACACTACAAAGGAATCCTTGATGACAAATCAAGAGGCGTATTTAACGGTAAAATAATTGTCAGGCAGGATGCACAAAAAACAAATGCATTCCAGGAAAACAACAGTATACTGCTTTCAGATGAAGCACTGGTGAATACAAAACCGCAGCTTGAAATTTTTGCCGATGATGTCAAATGCTCGCACGGTGCAACAATCGGACAGATGGATGACGAGGCAAAATTTTATTTGAAATCACGCGGCATTGGTGAAGAAGCAAGTAAAGGAATACTGCTGCATGCATTTGCAAGCGATGTAATTACTTCAATAAAAATTGAATCGGTTAGAAATTACATTGAAAAGATTATAACAGAAAAATTCAACCAATAGAGAATTTAATGAAAGCCGAAGCTGAAACAGTTATTGCTGTTTCAAAAAATAAATATAATGTGAATAAGATTCGTGAAGAATTCCCGATTCTTAAGAAAAAAGTTCATGATAAAAATCTTGTGTATCTCGATAACGCTGCGACTACTCAAAAACCGACTTATGTAATCGACAAAGTGAATAAATACTACACAACGATGAACGCAAATATTCATCGGGGTGTACACGCTCTCAGCCAGGAAGCAACCGAAGCTTTTGAAAGTGCCAGAATTCAAATAAAGCAATTCATAAACGCTCTTGGAAAAAACCAGATAATCTTCACAAGAGGAACAACAGAAGCAATAAACCTCGTTGCGAGCTCTTATGGAAGAACTCACATCAAAGAAGGTGATGAGATTATTATTTCGCATATGGAACATCATTCGAACATAGTTCCATGGCAGCTTCTTTGCAAAGAAAAAAACGCCAAGCTAAAAGTAATACCGGTTAATGATGATGGTGAATTGATTTACGAAGAGTTTGAAAAACTAGTAAACGAAAGAACAAAATTTATTTCAATTGTTTATGTATCTAACTCACTGGGAACAATCAATCCTGTAAAGAATATTATTAATTATGCTCATCAGTTTAACATTCCGGTTTTAGTTGATGCGGCACAGGCTGTAAATCATTTAACGGTTGATGTTCAGGATCTTGATTGTGATTTTCTTGCTTTCTCGGGACATAAAATTTATGGACCAACCGGTATCGGTGCACTTTATGGAAAAGTTGAATTGCTTGAAGCGATGCCTCCTTACCAGGGCGGCGGTGATATGATTTCAAAAGTTACATTTGAAGAAACAACTTACAATGAGTTGCCGTATAAGTTTGAAGCTGGAACACCTGATATTGCAGGTGCAATTGGTCTTGGAGCAGCTATTGAATACATTAATAAAATCGGAATCGATAATATTAAAGAACACGAAAGAATTTTGCTGGAGTATGCAACACAGAAAATTGCACAGGTTCCGGGTTTGAGAATAATTGGAACAGCAAAAGAGAAAACCAGTGTGCTTTCATTTGTGTTAGAGAATATTCATCCACATGATATAGGAACTTTTTTAGATTTTGAAGGTGTTGCAATAAGAACAGGACATCATTGTACCCAGCCATTGATGAAGCGATTTAATATCCCTGCTACATCTCGTGCATCTTTCGCAATGTATAATACTAAAGAAGAAGTTGACGTTCTTGTTAGCGGGCTAAAAAAAATCATTGAGGTATTCGGATAATGAACCAGGAATTGAGAGAACTTTATCAGCAGGTAATTCTGGATCATAACAAAAGTCCCAGAAATTTCCGGAAGATGGAGAATGCAACGCAGTTTGCTGAAGGTTATAATCCACTTTGTGGTGATCACATTGATATATTTTTATTAATTGAAGATGGAATAGTGAAAGATGTTTCATTTAAAGGAGAAGGCTGCGCAATTTCCAAAGCATCAGCTTCCTTAATGACTTCCATCTTAAAAGGAAAAACTAAAGAAGAAGCAGAAAAACTTTTTGAAAAATTTCATGCACTCGTTACTGGAAAGCTTGGTGATAATCCTGAAATTGATGAATTAGGAAAGCTTGCTGTGTTTGCAGGAGTTCAGGAATTTCCTGTGAGAGTTAAATGTGCTTCGCTTGCATGGCATACGATGATGAATGCTTTGCACTGTAAAGATGAAAAGGTGACAACAGAGTAAGAGGCCCCGCCCTTCCCTCCCCAAAGGGGAGGGTTTAAGGATTGTAACACAGATTATAAATCTGTGAATTAAATATTCGAGATAAATATGGCAGAAAACAAAATCAACAAGCAAGAACTTGAAGAAAAAATAATTCAGACTTTAAAAAACTGTTACGATCCGGA
>DATIJX010000202.1:0-13110 GCA_035478175.1 Ignavibacteriaceae bacterium | reverse complement strand
GAGGAATCCACTCGTTATCCTGGTAACTGACTATTACCCCTCCTTCTCCATCTTCTATTATCTCTGCTCTTGACTGTTCAGGATATTCACCAAGTATACGCTTATTTATACCCCACGGTTTGTATCCGTATTTATCTAATCTTTCGACTGCAAGCCAGCGTGGGTAGGATGTACTATTGTAATCATAAGTTATATAGCACCCACCTGTACTATCGCTTACTATATGCGGATCCCACCCAACACCTATTATCAGGTTATTGTTTGGGTCATTAGACCATTGTGCCTGCAAACTTGCTGCAAGCACAATGATCATAATTAAATAAGAAGTTTTCGTAATTACTCCTTAAATCATTTTGTTCACTTATTAGTGAAGTTTATTTAACAAGAACCATCTTCTTAACTGATACGAACTTATCCGTCCTTAATTCATAGATATACATTCCGGTTGCTACGTTCTGTGCATTCCATTGATACTGATACTTACCTGCTGTTAATGCTGTGTTTACCAGTTCAGCTACCTTCTCGCCCAATGCATTATAGATACTGAGTTTTACATTTGCCACATCTTCCGGCAATGAGAACTCAATCACTGTGCTTGGGTTGAATGGATTCGGATAGTTCTGCTCAAGTGCATATTGTGCAGGGATCAATTCTCCTGATACCATCAACTTCATTACTGATGCATCAGCGATTACTACATCTTCTCCTGCCTTCAAGTTTACATTGATCATCTTTCCACTCTCATCCATCAATCTTATATCCATATTTTCTACTCTTACTGTCAATGGATAAGTTACTCCACTCATATCTATCGTTTTTATCGAACTGTTTATGTCTTCTGCTATCCTTCCGCTCGAGTATCTGATATCAAACATTCCTGCTGGTGGTGCTGGTGGTAAGTCATATTGACTTAAATCAACTTCACCTTTAACAGAATACAACGTATAGTTCGTACCTGTTGCATCAGATATTATTATCCTTCCCCAATCATCAGGGAAATATTCAGTTGCTGATCCCTTTGCCATCGTCTCAGGAATTATTATCTGTCCTGCTGCGTTTAATTTTATCCAGTAACCATAGCCCGGATTGAGAGTTGTTGCTACCTGATATCCACCTGAATATTGGAAGATCGATCCGCTTTGTAATCCTGGAGGATTTGTTGTTACGTTTGCTGCAGTTACACTCAGTTCATATCCGCCTATAAGATTCCAGCCCGAAGCTCCTGCAATTGGAACATGAGGTACTATATTAATTCCACCAGCCGGCCATTCATCGCCCGTATTATAAGTTCTATCGCCGCTGTGTTTCATCCAGTAGCCTGTTCCCGGAACTGCATCTGTTATTGATTGATATCCACCTGCATATCTGAATACGTTAGCACCCAAATCTCTGAAAGCCCACCAGGTACTTACGTTCTGATCCGTTGGATGTAAGCCCGGTATTGATACCATATTCCATCCGTTGGAAACGTTAACTGTTAACTGGAATGTTGTTGATCCGGTTTCTGGTATCCATGTATTTGCAATTCTAATACCACCAAGTGTTAAAGCTGCGGCAGTAGTTGTACCTCCCTGTCTGAGAGCTAACATTCCCAAGCTTAATGCATCTTCACCCAAATCTGTTTGAGTCAATGTTGCTGCCGGTTCAATTCCATCCAGTACCGGGTTAACCCACAATTTAACTTCATCATCTGTAGTAGATCCTGCATTGAATGTATACTTAACTGCAATTAAGTAAGTCGTATTTAAAGCATAACTAAATGTTGTGTACAAAACATCAGTGTTATTTCTTTTTGCCACACCAATTGCAAGACTATCACCTGCATTCTTTTTAACAAATACTTTAGCATAGAATAATGAAGTTGTATTCTCTGGTCCCATATGGAAGAAATAATCACCGCCTGTCTGTGCCGAAGTAAAATTCACCATGAAAGAAGCATATAAACTTCCAGAAGTAACGCTATTAAATGCTCTGTTATCATCCTCGCCTGATGTAGTCATAGTAACTGATTTTCCCAAACCTGAGTTAATATATCCGGGATATGATAAAGGTAAATCATTTACAGGAATTGGGTTTGTACCTGCACCGCTGTGTGCAAGCCATCCATTATCGGTAAGAAAAGTTCCTGTTACATACTCAAAGTTTTCAGTTAGTGGTAATGATGGTGCACTATTAGTAGCTATGCTAAATTGAGGAACAGTTCCATCAATTTTATAATTTATATTTGGTCCTGAGTTTGAGTAAGGGAAAATCTTAAAGTAATAAGTTGTAGCAGAGTTAAAACCAAAAGTTTTAGTCTGAACTCCTTGAAGAACATTCTGAACAAAAAGTGAATTATTTTCTGGTGTCCCATCAATCGGAACTTTGATTGAATCATAATTGAAGGAGCTTCCTTTAATCAAATATCCATCTGGTGTTGTACCACCAGCAGCATCTATCCAATTCAAAATAATAGAATAGTAGGATGGAATTCCAAGCACTCCGGCAAAACTAGTAACGTGATTTGTAGGTTCAGACTTGACAACAGAGCCATTGCAAGTTACGTTTTGTGTTGTTGCACCGCCACCAGAGTTTGCGATTAACTCGCCATTATAAGTTCCTCCGAGCAATCCAGCTTTCAATCTTACGTAGATTGGTGTTGCTGTTAAAGTTCCACCGGAATAAGCAACGTTTACGCTACCAGTAAAAGTTGAGTTATTTAAAGATACTTCGTAATTGGTTGAGCCAGTTACTGTGATGTTACCCGAAGCAGGAGTTAAACTGCTGCCGCTTAAGTTATAACTTTGTGACGGTGAAGGACCTCCGCCAACAAAATATGTGAACCCGGATAAAATTGATGGAGATACATTTATTAATGGGCTGCCAACGGGTGGAAAGATTTCTGACCAATTATTGCCAATTCTTATTCCATCTAGTACGCCTGTTGGAGTATTAGTTCCTTGTCTGATAGCGACTGCGCCAATGTTTGCCGGGTCAGAACCTGTTCCGGAACCGGTTGGTCCGATTGTTAACAGAGGAGAACCTGGTTCAGAAAGAGGAATTCCTGATTCATAAACATATAAAGTAACAATGTCATCGCTCGTTGTGACACTACTAAATGAATATTTAAGAACTACTAGATATGTCTGACCAAAGTTCAGAATGGTATTATCATTAACAGCAGCTTCTGTTGATTTGGAAAGTCCTAAGCTCCAACCAGTTCCATTATTTCTCCCAAAAACTCTTCCCCTGAATATTGTACCTATAGGATCAGGAGCTAAATGAAAGAAATAGTCGGAAGTGGCTCTTGCAGAATCAATTTTTACAAGAAAGGTTGCATATATGTTATCAGTTGAAGTAAATGGAGTAGGGAAAACTCTATTGACATCTCCATCATTGACACCCGATGCTCCCCTCGTAAACCAAGCCGAACCTCCAATACCTGAAGAAGAATATGAAGAGTAGGATAAACTAGTTGTAAGATAAGCTGGCCCCTGCGCTCCACTATGTCTTACCCAATTTGTTGTCACAGCAAGCAAATCCGGGTTAGCAACGGTACCATAATCAAAATTTTCGTCCAGTGTCAATTGGAGAATAGAAGAACTAACATTTTGAACTTCTGAAGGAAGACCAGTACCACTATCCCAGGTAAATATCCTTGTGTAAGGTGTTACTGAATTTTTCCAGTTGATGCTAAAAAAATTGGAAGCAAAAGAAATAGCCGAAGTTTGTAATCTGAATCTATACAGCCTCAAATTTTCACCAGCCTGAATTACTCCGTTCGATCCTGGTAAATTAGACGATGTTCTTAAAATATTCGGGCTTGTAATTAAAGCAGATGGCGGGTAAGCGCTTGCTGCAAAGTCACTGAATCCCGGAACAAGAGAAAATGTTGGCGTACCACCATTTAGGATCGCAGTATCATAAGTCCACACTAAACTACCATGACTGTATACCATACTTGATGAACCAGTATTTTCTACGAATACATCAAATGTTAGTGAATTGGTTGACTCAAAATTTATGTTGGTTACTGTTAGTTCACATTGCTGTGAAAAGAGATTCACATTCAACGTAAAAAACATCACCAGCACAAAAAACGAAAAAAGAATATTTTTTGGCATAATGCCCTCCGATTAGATTGTTATTGATTAGATGATTTCTATTAATACTTTTACTTAAGTCTTAATTATCATTGATTAAAATTACCTAATTCTTCCAACCAAAAATTAATTTCAACATTAACTTTGTGTTAAAAAATTCAATTGTCAACTGTCAAAATCAATTTTTACAATTCAAAAAAATCAATTCTACCTATTTGTTTGTCTAATATTAGTTTCTTCTTTTGAAGAAACGTAGCCTGATGGAGCTTTACTTTCAACTCCCAGAACACTATTTGTAAAAACTATATTCAAATCTTCAATCTCTGTGAGCATATCACCATTCAAGTCAGATGCAACATATCCGGTGGATCCATTCACATTATCTGTAAATACTAAATTCACATCTGCAGTCTCAACAAATCCATCCTGATTTACATCACCCCCATAAATGCACCATTTGCTGCCTATTAACTTTAAATTGTTTCCGTACGCTTTATTCACTCCAGTTGTGAAATCATATGTTAAACTATTCGCAGTGAAAGTTTGTGGAAGTGCACTCCAGGTTTCAACAGCGTTCCTATGTTTCAGTACTATGTAATAAGGGATTCCATTTGAAGCATTTGTAAAACTGGCGGAACCTTGACCATTACCATTCAAGAAAATTTTAGTTTGATCTACTAATGAATATGGCGCAGTTGTATTTCGAAGTTGTACGTTTACCGAATCCGATACCATAGTTGTTCCATCGTAAAATCCTTCCAGAAGAGCAATCAAAGAAGTAAGTTCAAAAATATTTGCAATCTGCATTGATACCGGAATTGTGATTACATTATTCATTGGGTCATTGCTGTTTATTACAACATCCATTGTGTAAGTACCAAGAGGATAATCCTCAGAATTAAAAGTTAAAATAACATCAATAGTATTACCACTATATATTCTTCCACTGCTGATATCGTTTGATATCCAATCTGGATCGGCAGAGATTTTTACTGCAAGACCATTTGCAACGTATGCAGCATTGTAAGCAATCTGTAATCCGACAGTACCGGTAGAGTTTTCAATACCAACTGTTGCAGAAGTAAGTGTTGCATTCATGTTATTATAATAGATCATAATTCTACCATTTGAGTAGAGCACAACCTGAAATGTGAGTGATCCGGTTGCATTGTATTTCTGCCAGTTTGTGAACTGGATATAAAATTTGTCATTATCCAATAAATAATGAACGGTACCTTGCGTCCTTCCATCAAGATCATCCCAGAACGGAGCGATAATATTATTTGGTAAACCTGTCGCAGGAATTGTAGCGTTTGTAAGGTACGATGAAGACAGAGCATTAAAGCTTAAGAAGCCATTCGTACTCAAGTAAAGATTATTGTACTGATTACCATAAAAGTCAAATGAAAATCCGATTGGGATGGCATTTGTCCATCCGTCATCAAGGTTACCGTTTGGGAATGTCACCTGAACTGCTGATGGATTAGTTGTGACATTATACCACGAATATTGTGGTCCATTTGGATCGTTGCTATCAATCCACTTGTAACCAAATAAATCCGGACCTCCCTGCCCATCGATGCTTATTCCGTTATTACCAACCTGGTTTTCCTTATCAACATTACTTTCCTTCAATACTTCTTCGAAACTCTTCGGAATTAGTTTTACTTCAATCAGTCCAGCAGGGAAAGTGTTATTCTCAAGTGAGACAGTAAAATCAAGAGTTGATGAGAGTGCTGTTATGTTTGAAATATTAATTGTATCAGTAACTGTACTCTGAGGAGCTAATAATTGATTTATTGATAACGGATTTACATCTATCTGTGGAGCGATCCAGGTAGTTCCAGAAGCTTGATTAGAAATATTCGACCAGTTGCCCCACATATCGCTCGACTTAATTGAAAAATGATAGATAGTAGCAAAATTTAAACCGGGTACATTAAAAGTTTCAGTGGATCCATAAACACCTGGAGTACCGATAAAAGTCAATGGTGTTGCATTATTAAAAGTGTTTTCATCGATAATCGGTAAGAGTGAATACCTAATATCATAATTAGTTACACCGTTTGTTGATGAATCATAAGGAACAGTCCATTGAAGATTAAGTGAATTTGATGTTGGTTCAATAACAGAAAGATTTACAATTGGATCAGGAGGTGTCAGATCGGGGGTACCTAATGATAAAAATGCAGCATAAACATCAATCAGACCTTTTCCGTATGTATTATCTTCGCCAACTGTTCCAAGATCTCTTGCGGTGTTATATAAAGCTTCAAGTATTTGTCTTCCGGTAAGATTTGGAAATGCCTGTTTAAGTAAAGCTACTGCACCCGCAACGTGTGGCGCAGCCATCGAAGTACCTGATGCAGATGTGTATCCACCCGAACTGTTGCAAGAACGTACTGAGGTTCCCGGTGCAGATACTTCCGGTTTAATTAGCAATGAACCCGTACCGCCACAAACAGACGGACCACGACTTGATGAATTGGAAATAGGATCATTTGACCCACCAAGCCATAATGAACCATTTATATTAGCAACGCAAAAAACATTTACATCATTCGTATTAATATTCTTTGGTTTTGTAATTGTTGAGACACCTGGTCCAGCATTACCTGCAGAAAATACGACTGCTATTCCTGCAGCTTCAAGAGCATCGAAAGTGGTTTTATAAATTCCCGAACACTCGTTAGTAACATCAGGATCATACCAGCTGTTACTTATTACATCGGGCATATCATTTATTGTTGAGGGATTACCATCCGGATCAAGTGCCCACTGAAAAGCCGCAATAGATCTTGATGTATGCGAACCTCCACCACAAAGAGTATTTGAGGCAATCCATTGAGCGTCAATTGCAACACCAACTGTATCAGCAGAAGTTGTTGATCTTCCAACCATCGTGCCCATTGTATGAGAACCATGGTAGTCACAATCATTAGGCGTAGTTGTTCCATATGCCGGATCAAACCATGCCTGGTTGTGAGGAACAAAGTTGCCTCTCCATTTGTATTGAAGTGCCGGATGTTGAAGCTGAACTCCGGTATCAATGCCCATAACAAGTCTTCCCTGTCCGGTAATTCCCATTGCCCAGAGTAGATGAGCATTCACTATCTTCAAACCGGGTTCTAAAGATTCAGTGCCTTCTGTCTCATGATAAACTTCAACCGGTTTGTCAAGTTCAAGTATTGCATCGAGATCCATCTGACTAACATCCAATCGAAACATTATTTCATTAATTACTTCTACTTTTGCTTCAACCATCACGAGATTTGCAATCCAGAAAGATTCATATCGAAATACTTCACCTGACTGAGTTTTTTCTTCAATATAGGATAGCAGGTTAACCTGGGTTGTAGCTGCTTTCTCTTTTAAAGTAATTATAAGCTCGGAAACTCTCTGCGGAATGGATACCGATTCCATATAGAATTGTTCATCCATTGCAACAACATCAACCTGGTCCCGTAAGAGTACTAATACTTTAATATAATCTTCAGGATTTGCTTCAGATATTGCCTGCTGAAGTCTTGAACTTACTTCAACCTGGCTGAATAATAGACTGGAATAAATTAAAAACGAAAACAGGATAGTGAATATTTTTTTCATATTGTGCTCTGATTTTTATTTTTTGTTATATCTTATAATTTATAAAATTTGTTCTGAACTTATTTATAATCTCTTTTGATTGTGAAATACCCAGGTGGCGTTTTACTTTCTATTCCTAATACATTATTTACAAAAACAATATTCAAATCTTCTATTTCAACAAAATTGTCTCCATTTAAATCAGTTGAGATATATCCGGTTGTTCCATTTACGTTATCTGAAAAAACTAAATTAACATCTGCTGCTTCAACGAATCCATCCTGATTTACGTCTCCACCGTAAATGCACCATTTGCTACCAACTAATTTCAAGTTGTTACCGAATGCCTTATCTGAACTAGTTGTAAAATCGTATACCAATGCATTTGCTGTAAATGATTGCGGCAGTGCACTCCACGTCTCAAGAGCGTTCCTGTGTTTAAGTACTATATAGTAAGCCGTTCCATTTACTGCATTGTAAAATCTTCCCGATCCTTGACCATTACTATTTAAAAGTATTTTTGTTTGATCAATTAAACTGTATGGAGCGGAAGTGTTTCTTAGTTCTACTGAAACTGTATCGGCAACAGAGTTTGTTCCATCATAAAAACCTTCAATGAGTGCTGTGAATGATGTCAGTTCAACTGAATTAATTGAGTAGTAAAAGATTTTTATATCGTCGATATACCATCCGTCATTTTGTACACTAGCATCAGTTTTTAATTCAAACCTGATTTTGAACTGGCTGCTGATATATGAAGAAAGAGATATTTCCTCTTTTACCCAGGTGGTTTGAGTTCCGTCGTAAAGTGGTTCACCATTAGGTTGAAAGGAACCTGTTCCGGGATTTGTGTATTGTCCCTGCAAAGGAATCCAGGTTGAACCGTTATTCGTACTAATTTCGACCTGCCCGTAATCCCAGTTATTTTCAATGTCAAACTTTGTATAGAAAGATAAACGTGGATTTGTATAACCGGTTAAATTAATTGGATTAGTAAGTGTCATAGTTATAGTTGAGTTCGCAGCGTAGTTTCCGGACGGACTATCAGTATAAGAATTCGGAAGTGAATTATAATTTGTAGTTGTTATTGCCCACTTCGGAGCTGATGTTGGTGTGCCGGTGATCGTCCACAATGTATTTGGATTATTTGTAGTATCAGCAAAAACGTTCGTTGGTTTACCCACGATTAATGTCAAAGTATCTTTTTTCATAGCAACACCGTTAGTGCTCGTAATTAAAAGAAGTTTAATTTCATCTTCAACCTGTGCTGAGGCTGTAACTGTGAATGATAACGGAGAAGTAAGTGTGGACGTTCTTCTAGCTTGAATTGAATCGAGTGAGGCAGTTCCAATTGTAATTGTTGCATTGGCATTCAGCGAAGTTAGCTCAACAAAAATATTATTTGCTGACGACAATCCTATATTCTTTAGTACCGGATTCATTAAAACATTGTCACCCGGCATAAAATATTGTTTACTGTAATTCGGATTCATCATTTCAACATAACCACCTGCAACCCAGGCGTAATACAAATTTGGATATACATTTTCAATAGCAAGCGGGATTACTTCCGATTGCGAAGGCCAGAAACCCGTAGTTCCAACTTCAGGAGTCATTGTGAAAATTTTTCCACTGTTCAATAGCGTATCGCCATCGTAAAAATAATCATCACTATTTCCACGAGTACTATATCCAACAGTCTGCATATCAGTACCAAAAGTATATCCATTATAGGTTGTCATATCAGCTGCATACTCTCTGAAAATAAGTGAATCGGGTGTTTCATGATTTAATGCACCATAAGGAAATACCAGCAGATTGCCGTATGTATGATAGTTGAGTGCGTTTTTTATTTTTCGGGTTGCGAGAAAATTTTTAATACGATTTGTTTCCGGTTCTGAAAAAGGTGCAGTACCTCTGTATGTATCGCTAGAAGGATTAGTGCTTGACCCACCATTTGGTGCATTCCAGTAAGTATATGGTCCATAATTCCGGTTTAAATCAACACCGTAACTGCTTCCATTACTTCTTCTGTTCTTTCTCCACATTCCTCCGCCATTAGGATTAGTCTGCCTGTTGTATTCATAGCCATCGGGATTTACTACAGGAATAAAAAATAATTCACGATTGTTCACCAGATATTGAACAGAGGGATCAGTAGCATAATTCTCGAGAAGGTAATACATAAAGTAAATCATCTGCATCATACTTTCTGGTTCTCTTGCATGATGAAGAGCAGTATACAGAACCTCCGGTTCGTTTTCATCTATGTCCGGATTATCTGAAATCTTTACCATATAAATTGGTCTGTTCTCGATTGAGTTACCAATGGATACTTTAGAAGTAATCAGATTCGGATAAAGTAATTTCATACTATCGAGTTCAGCATTTACCTCAGCAAGAGTATAAAATCCACCCATCGAGCCAAAACCGAAACCGCTTACGTTCATTTCCATTTTACTTTTTCGAATGAAAGCCGCTTTTTCAAATTCAGATAATTTGGGAAGGCTGTTGTAATATCCGTACCAATCATCAATTAATATCTCATACCTGAAGCCAGTTGATTGAAGAATTGAGTATTCCTCATCGTTTATAAAAACTGTTGCCGCATTATCTTTGGTCAGATGAAGATGATCAAATTCCAATCCTGCATCAAGCAGTACCCCGATATCCTTTAAAGAATTAAAATAAATTTTGACTTGCTTATAATTCTGAGAATGAATCGATAAGGTTGTTATTAAAGTGAATAAAAGAGTAAAAATTAATTTCATTTTTTCAAAACCTGTATAAAATATTATGGCCTGATAGTTTGCACGCCAAGAATATTATTTACGAAAACAATATTCAAATCCTCAATTTCTGTGAACATATCTCCATTCAGATCAGTTGAAATATATCCTGAAGTTCCATTAACGTTATCTGTGAATACAAGATTTACATCCGCAGCTTCCACAAATCCATCCTGGTTTACATCTCCACCGTAGATACACCATTTGCTGCCAACTAATTTTAGATTATTTCCGAATGCTTTATTAGAAGCGGTTGTGAAATCGTAAATCAAAGTACTTGCTGAGAAAGATTGAGGTAAAGCACTCCAGGTTTCAACAGCATTGCGGTGTTTCAGCACAATGTAATAAGGAACTCCATTTTCAGCGTTAAAGAATTTTGCAGAACCCTGTCCATTACTATTCAAAAATATTTTAGTTTGATCAACTAATGAATAAGGTGCAGAAGAATTACGTAACTCTACTGTAACAGTATCCGGCTTCATCGTAGAGCCGTTATAAAAACCTTCTATGAGAGCAGTGAAAGAAGTTATTTCAAGGTATGGATTATCAAATCCAAATGTTGCATATACGGGCAGATGATCCGAAGCATAATGTAATGCATCCGCAATTTGCTGACTTACCACAGTGTTAGGCGGCATGTTTATTGAGTCGTTATAGTGATTCCCATCGTTGCCGTAAGTTACATAAGAACCCGGGACATAAGTTATTCCTCCGGAATTTATAATTGATTGCGACATAAGAATCATATCAAATCGATCATCAAGACCTCCAGTTGCACCACCATCGCCTAAATTTCTCTCTCGTGTAGATTGTGTATGATATGTTGCAAAAGAACTAAGTGTCCAATTTCCAATTAGGTTTAACGGATCTTTAACGTATCCACTTTGTGACTGGTTCAGCAGTTTTTGAAAGGCTAACTCATTTGAATTATAAATATTAAAATCACCAACAACTATGAAGTTTGAGTTTGGTGGTAATGAATTTGTTCTTTTCCTCAAACTGTCACTTTCCGCTGCACGTCGAATACTATCTGTACTCGAATCACCTGCTTTTAAATGTACAGAGTAAATAATAATTGTATCACCTGTTGCATTATGACGAAGTCTGAATTCATTTATATCGCGAAGCACAGTTTGTATCGGTGTGTTACTCAAGAATGTAAACAAACTGGTTTTGTAATAAAGTGCATTGTCTGTATCTGGACCATTTATAAATGTTCCGGCTGCATATCCTGATGATACTCTGTTAAGTACTCTAATAAGAAATCCGTTTACACCAGTCTGTGATGTCATTTCCTGGCATACCAGAATATCAGGCTGCACATTTGAAAATATCGTTCTGAAATATGGATTTCGAACCGTAGTATCAGTCAGCACAAGATTCAATACATTGTAAGACATTATCGTGTGCTGATTTTGCGGAAACAAAAAGTTGGAGAAGAGTAAAACCGGGAAAAGAATTTTCAGAAATATTTTCATTGATTAATAAAATTTATTTGAGGAGTACCATTTTTTTAGTTTGGATGAAATTACTCGTTTGTAGTTGATAGAAATATATTCCACTTGGTAGATTCCGGACAAGTCCGTCAGGACTCCGTCCTGCCGAGACGAGCCGGAATGACGACGACACATCGAATTCAATTTCATATACTCCCGGTGTTTGTTCTTCATGTACCAATGTTGCGACTTCGTTACCAAGTATATCATAGACTTTTAATGTAACGAAAGTCTCTTCTCCTTTGGAGAAGGGATTTAGGGATGAGGCCGGGATTGAGTATTTTATTTTTGTCGTAGGATTAAATGGGTTCGGGTAATTCTGTTCAAGTATAAATTCTGAAGGTAAATCTGCCTGATCCTCTACATCCGAAACTGCATCATTATAATAAACAAAAAACTTTAATTGATTGAAAACTTCGAAATTCATTATTTGATAAGTACCATGGCCAGCAATCGGGACATTAACAAAAGTGCCATTAAGTAAATCCTGAACTAAGCCTGTAACTTCGGGAGGTACGTTCCACTTAAAATACATTTCCGTTGCACCTGACATACTCTGATATCTGAATCTATGCTCTACAGTTCCTGAATAAGGAAATCCCGGCGCATATCTGTAATCAAGCCAGGAACTCAGTGAACCATTAAAACCGTTTTGAGGAAGAAGCCATCTTGCATCAAACGCACCCGTTGGTGGATATGGTGGAAGATCACTTTCTCCAAGAAAGAAATCTATTCCGTCCGTTGCTGTTTGATCAAGTCCGAAGTAAAGGATTTTTTGACCGCCTGCATTATCATAAATCTCAAACGGTATAGAAATTTGTGCCTCAGATTGGCATAAAGCAAGGCTGCTAAAGAAAATAATCACAATCAGAATCATAGAGCAAATCAAAATATTTTTTGAATGAATTATCATTTTAAAAATATCATTTTCTTTGATGAAATAAATTTCTCAGTTCTCAACTCATAGATATAAATTCCGCTGGCAATGCTGCCTGCATCCCATCGATAGTTGTACCATCCGGCTTCTAAATTTGTATTAACCAACTCGGCTACTTTCTCTCCTAATGTGTTGTATATGTTTAGTGTAACATTTGCTGCCTCTGGCAATGAGAATTTTATCGTTGTACTTGGATTAAATGGATTCGGATAATTCTGCTC
>DATIJX010000201.1:0-1996 GCA_035478175.1 Ignavibacteriaceae bacterium | reverse complement strand
TTGTCGGATAGTCGATGAATAATCCTTCCTTCTTCCCCTGATCAATAACTTTAGTGATATTACCAAACATCATCTCAGTTCTAAAACGGTCAATCTCAAGCCATAAACCCGGATAGTGTCTTTTAATCTCTTCCATTCTTTTAGTAGAAATTTTTTCAGAAGCCTTGGCTAGTATGTTAATGAGATCAGCTAATTTTTCGATTGCATTTTTATTAGTGCTTAATGCAGGTAGAATTTGGCTTTTCATTTTGTTCATAAAAAATTTGGCAATAGCCAGCACAAGGTCTTCTTTTGATGGGAAAAATTTGTAGATGGTTTTCTTGCTCATTTTTAGTTCAGATGCAATTTCATCCATAGTGGTTTTATAAAAACCATCTCTAAAGAATTTTTCTTCGGTATGTTCTATTATTTTATTTTGTTCTTCCACATTTACTCCAGGAAACTATTTTAGTATTTACAGTTTCCAACTTAAGCAATGGAAACTATTTTGTCAAGTATTAGTTTCCAGATGTTCCTTTAATCACCGAAATGTTATATTGTTAATGCAGATTTGAATTATTAAAATTCATTAAAAGAAAGAGAATACTATGAAGGCGTTACAAATTATTGTCATTTTTCTATTAGTTCAGTTAAGTTCACTAGCCCAGACTAAGACAGATGGGGATATAGATTTAGCATATCAAAATGCAAAGAAAGGAATTTACTGGGCGTTATCTAACATACCCGGTAAGAAGGCAACTCTGGATAATGATCTTATTGCAGAAGACAAGTTGTACGCTTCTGTGAAAATTAGCAAAGAAGTTAATGGAGTAAAAGTAAGTTCAAAAGGTTATTACCAAACTAACCAGGTTGAAATTATTATTTACAAGTCGTACGAAAGTTTGAAAAGCGAGGGTTACAATGTGCCGAGTGCGGAGTGGTAACTGGACTGATGTTATTTAATTCTTATTAAACTTTGATTCCAGTTCTTGCGCAAAAGAATTGGCAAGTGCTTCCACATCTTCTTCATTACCGAGAAGATCCTGAAGAGTGAATTTGCTTAACACACCATCAAGTACATTCTGAACTGTTTTCCAGACTGAACGAATGCTGCAGTCAATTGAATTTGTGCAAATGTTCTCAACGCCTGCATGCAGGCTACAAAAATCCGATTCGTACAATTTTCCACCTAGAGCGGTTAGTACATCACTTATGAGAATTTTATCCGCCGGTTGATTTAACTTGTAACCACCTGTTTGACCTCTTGCGCTGTCAATAAATCCTGCAAGTCTTAATGCTCTTAAAATCTTTGCGGTGTTTGCTGCTGAAAGACCTTCAACTTCGCTGAGTTCGGGAATAGTAAGACCATTTGGAGAATCACTCTTCGCAATTCTCAGTAATAATCTCAGACCATATTCTTCTTGTGTGCTAAATTTCATAATTTTACCCTGAACTATTAATTGATACTATCGCTCAAAGCGATAGTATCAATGTTATGTCAACCCTGATAGAGAGGTATTTTTGACCCGCATGCTTTTGCGTGCATAACCTTCGCAAAATGCTCTGGTGGAATTGACGGACCTTGCTTAGTGCAATGCTCATTAAAAATTTCTCTCCAGTATTCAGAAACCTGCTGGGGCATATTTCCTTCAATCTCATATCTGTGCATAAAATGAACTAGCTCACCATTTTTGAATAATGCAAAGCTGGGAGAGGATGGAGGAACACTTCCAGCAAGCTGTCTTATTTTATCCACAGCATCTCTTTCCTGTCCTGCAAAAACAGTGTAAAGCTTGTCAGGAATAATATCATTTTGCAAAGCAAGCGATACACCTGGTCTTGCACTTCCGGCTGCACAACCGCAAACTGAATTAATCATCACGAAAACTGTTTCGTTGTTAATTACATTAATTGCTTCTTCAACTTCATTTGGTGTTAATAGTTCTGTAAAGCCAACAGCTACTAATTCATCTCTCATTGGCTGAACAGAATTCTGATCATACATTGGTGGTCTTGA
>DATIJX010000200.1:0-1597 GCA_035478175.1 Ignavibacteriaceae bacterium | reverse complement strand
TTTCTCAAGTACCAATTCATAAACACCTCTATTCGTTTCGAGTGCTTCTTTGGCAAGCTTCGTTGATGTTTCATATCCTAGAACCGGATTAAGCGCAGTAACAAGTCCGATGCTGTTTTCAACAAGCGATCTGCATCTTTCCTCATTTGCAGTAATTCCATCAATACATTTTTGTTTGAGTGTCATCATTCCGTTCTTCAGCATTTCAATTGACTCAAAAAGACTTTCAACAATTACCGGCTCGAATACATTTAACTGAAGCTGTCCTGCTTCTGCGGCAATAGTTACAGTTAAATCATTACCGATAACTTTAAATGCAATCTGGTTAACAACTTCAGGAATAACAGGATTAATTTTCCCCGGCATAATAGATGAACCCGGCTGCATCGGCGGAAGATTAATTTCATTTATTCCGGTTCTCGGTCCTGATGAAAGCAAACGGAGATCGTTACAAATTTTTGAAAGCTTAACCGCCAATCTTTTCACTGCAGATGAATACATAACAAAAGCTCCTGTATCTTGAGTCGCTTCAACCAGATTTTCTGCAAGAACTATATCCAGTTTTGTAACTTCTCTTAGATGAGTTACAACTTTATTACTATAATCAGGATGAGAATTTATTCCGGTTCCAATTGCAGTTGCACCCATATTCACTTCGAGAAAAAGTTTTACATTCTGCTCAAGCCGCTGAATTTCTTCACCAAGTGTAACTGCATACGCTTCAAACTCCTGTCCGAGTGTCATAGGAACAGCGTCCTGAAGCTGTGTTCTTCCCATTTTAATTATGTGAGAAAATTCTTTTGATTTAATGTGAAATGATTGAATTAATTCTTTCAACACTTCAATTAATTTTTGATTAGCAAAAATCAATGCAAGTTTTACTGAAGTGGGGTAAGCATCGTTAGTTGATTGAGATAAGTTGACATGATTATTCGGATGGCAGTATTTATAATCGCCTTTTTCATAACCAAGAATTTCCAAAGCACGGTTTGCAATCACTTCATTAGCATTCATATTTGTGGAAGTACCTGCACCACCCTGGATCATATCAACAACAAAGTGAGTGTGAAGTTTTCCATTTATTATTTCCGAGCAAGCCTGAACGATTGCATCGGCAACTGGTTTTGAGAGTAGTCCAAGCTCGTTATTGGTTTTAGCAGCAGCCATTTTGACCATTGCTAAAGCCTGAATAATCACCGGGTGAAAGTTGAGTGTGACACCACTGATGTTAAAATTTTCGATCGCACGAAGTGTTTGTATTCCGAAATAAAATTCGTGAGGCACTTCCCTGCTGCCAAGCAAGTCGTGTTCACTTCTTGTTCTTCCTGACTGATACTGAGCGGCAAGGTTTACAACTCTAGTGTTAGCAGAGCTCATTCTGCGTGAAATTACTCTTGCTATTTTTGCTAGAATATCGAGAGCTGTTTCACTTTGTTCATTTATCAGTTCTTTAAACTTGTTTCTTGAAAGCCGGAGTATTATTGAATTGATGGTTGCTCTTGCAGAAGTTGAATGAGGTGAATCATCCATCAAAGCGCCCTCGCCGAGGAAATCATATTTTCCGAAAATGGATAATCTTTTTTCTCCACCGTAAGGT
>DATIJX010000199.1:0-2585 GCA_035478175.1 Ignavibacteriaceae bacterium | reverse complement strand
CCGTTTCCATTTCCATTATCAAATGGTCTGATATATTCTTTTGGAAGGTCTACAGAACTTACGCGAGATTCACCAAAAGTTTTAGCGACTGCATTGAGTATTATATTCTCAAGCTCTCTTACATTCCCGGGAAAAGTATAGCTTTTCAAGGCATCTAAAACGTTGTCGGAAAAACCTTGAATATTTTTGTTGTAAGTTCTGTTACCAATTTCAAGAAAATGCTCGGCAAGTAAAACAACATCGTCACCTCTTCTATGCAGAGGAGGCATATAAATATATCCGCGATTTAAGCGATAATATAAATCAGCTCTGAATTCTTTTTTGTTTACAGCATCAAGAAGATCTTTGTTAGTAGCAGAAATAATTCTGATGTCGAGATTAACTGGTTTCGCTTCACCAATTCTATAAATTTCATTATACTGTATTGTTCTTAAAAGTTTACCCTGAAGTGCAATTGGTAATTCGCCAACTTCGTCGAGAAATATTGTTCCGCTATTTGCAGCCTCAAAATATCCTATCTTATCATCAACGGCTCCGGTGAAAGTTCCTTTCTTATAACCAAACAACTCGCTTTCAAATAAACTTGGTGAAATAGAAGCTAAATTAACAGCAACGAAAGGCTTTCCTCTTCTTGGTGAAAGATCGTGAATCTTTCTTGCAATCATATCCTTTCCTGTGCCTGTTTCTCCTGCAATGAAAATAGTTTCATTGGTGGGGGCAAAAATCTCTGCAAGCTCAAATACCTTATGCATTAATGGTGAGTCGGTAATTAGGTCTGAGAAGATTCGCCTGCTTGGTTTGTGCTCTAATAATGCTCTTCTCAATGAGTCTCTTTCAGACTCGAGAAGTTTTGTATCTAGTGCTCTTCTTATAGTTAAAAGTAATCTGTCAGTATCCGGCGGCTTGGTGATGAATTCATAAGCGCCGAGTTTTATTGCTTTTAGTGCGATCTGAACTTCGTGAACAGCAGTTATAACCACAACAGGGATGTTAGGATATACTGCATAAATTTTTTCAAGCAGTTCAAGTCCATTCATCTCAGGCATAAAAATATCAAGCAGAATTAAATCAATATCCGTTCTGTCCAGCAATGGCAAAACATTCATTGGGTTAGATTCGGTTATTACATTTGTATAGCCTTCCTGGTTAAGGAAGTCCTTCATTAATTCTAAATAAGAAGGTTCGTCGTCAACTATTAAGATTGGATTTTTCTCCACTTTTCTATTTCCCGGGGTTTATTTATCTGGATATTAGAATATCTATTTTAGATTTTTCTCTTGGCGTCAAAAATCGTGCAGACAATCTATGAGTGTCGTTTTAAAGCAATTTTCTTTGATTTTCTGTATTTTGGTGTAGGAAAAAATTAATATTGCATAAAGTAAAGGGCTAAAAATGACAGCAAATTTCGATATGATTAAAAAAGTATATAATAATTACCGGGAAAAATTGACCGACATCCGAAAGGTTCTGAATCGTCCTTTAACTTATGCGGAAAAGGTTCTTTACACTCATTTATGGGGTAATCCAACCAAAGAATTTCAAAGAGGAAAGGATTATGTTGATTTATCTCCTGACCGTGTTGCAATGCAGGATGCAACAGCACAAATGGCTCTTCTTCAATTTATGTCTTCCGGAAAAAAGACAACAGCAGTTCCATCCACAGTTCATTGCGATCATTTAATTCAGGCTCAGGTTGGTGCAAAGGATGATTTACTCCGGGCAAATGAAGAGAACAAAGAAGTGTTTGATTTTCTTCAGAGCATTTCTCAGAAGTATGGAATAGGTTTCTGGAAACCCGGTGCAGGAATTATTCATCAGGTCGTTCTTGAGAATTATGCTTTTCCCGGTGGAATGATGATCGGAACAGATTCTCACACTCCAAATGCAGGCGGACTTGGAATGATTGCAATTGGTGTTGGCGGCGCTGATGCTGTTGATGTCATGGCTGGTATGCCGTGGGAATTAAAATGGCCAAAAGTTATTGGAGTCAAATTAACCGGAAAGATGAACGGCTGGACTTCAGCAAAAGACGTAATTCTCAAACTTGCAGGGATATTAACAGTAAAAGGTGGAACCGGTGCAATCGTAGAATATTTTGGCGAAGGAACTTCGTCAATTTCCTGTACTGGTAAAGGAACGATTTGTAATATGGGTGCTGAAATTGGTGCAACAACTTCCGTTTTTCCATTCGATGAAAAGATGTCTTCTTATTTAAGAATTACGAAACGCGTAGATGTTGCTGCACTTGCTGAAAGTCTTGCAGAAGAATTATGCGCAGATAAAGAAATCTTTCAAAACCCTGAAAAGTATTACGACCAGGTAATTGAAATTAATTTGAGTACGCTTGAGCCTCATCTCAATGGACCATTTACTCCAGATAAAGCCTGGCCAATTTCTCAAATGAAGGATGCAGTTAAGAAAGAAAATTATCCTGATAAAATTTCGGTTGCATTGATTGGAAGCTGCACAAATTCAAGTTATGAAGATATTGATCGTTCAGCCAGTATTGCGAAGCAAGCAATTGCAAAAGGATTAAAAACAAAATCACAGTTCACAATCACTCCGGGTTCCGAGCAGGTTAGAGC